>DAINNQ010000071.1:0-9830 GCA_036735825.1 Alteromonadaceae bacterium
CCCTTGTATTATGAACTATCAAACCATTGCAGAAAACGACTCTATGTATAATACACCACCAACTTATGCGTGGTATTTAGCAGGGCTTGTTTTTGAGTGGCTCAAAGCAAGTGGCGGCGTAAGTGCTATTGAAAAAGTTAACCGTAAAAAAGCTCAGCTTATATACGATTATGTTGATGGTAGCGACTTTTATGTCAATACAATTGATAGTCAATATCGCAGTTTAATGAATGTTCCATTCTGGTTGTCTGATGAGTCGTTAGACGATGAATTTCTTTCACAAGCGAAAGCCAATGGTTTAGTGGCATTAAAGGGGCACCGTGTTGTTGGTGGTATGCGCGCTAGTATCTATAATGCGATGCCAATCGAAGGGGTCGAAAAACTAGTAGATTTCATGAAAAAATTTGAACAGGGGAATAGATAAAATGGAGCAGTTAACATTAAACCCAATAGGGAAAATTAATGGTGAAGTATTTTTACCTGGCTCTAAAAGTTTATCTAATCGAGCACTATTAATTGCAGCATTAGCAAACGGCGTGACTAAAATTACCAACTTATTGGTGAGTGACGATATTAAACACATGTTGAATGCTTTAACGACTCTTGGTATCAAGTACACGCTAAGTGAATGTGGAACAGAATGTACGGTTGTAGGTAATAATGGTTTTTTTAGCACAGAAAAACCATTGGAACTTTATCTGGGTAATGCTGGAACTGCTATGCGACCTTTATGTGCAGCACTAGCAGCTAGTCAAGGTGAATTTATTTTAACGGGTGAGCCAAGAATGAAAGAGCGCCCGATAGGTCATTTAGTTGATGCACTTGCTCAACTTAATGCCAATATAGAATATCTAGAAAATAAAGATTATCCTCCAGTGAAAATCACAGGGAATGCGCTAACAGGTCAAACCGTCAGTATCGACGGTTCAATTTCGAGTCAGTTTTTAACAGCTATTTTAATGATCGCACCGTTATTAACTACCGATACCCAAATAGAAATTGAAGGTGAATTAGTCTCTAAGCCATATATTGATATTACCTTAGATATTATGGCGAGATTTGGTGTTAAGGTTGAAAATAATCAGTATCGGTCATTTACCATCATCGGTAATCAATCGTATCAAGCGGTTGAAAAATATATGGTTGAAGGTGATGCATCATCTGCTTCTTACTTTTTAGCTGCTGGGGCGATTAAAGGCGGAGAGATCACAGTTCACGGTGTTGGTAAATTAAGTGTTCAGGGGGATAAACACTTTGCTGATGTTTTAGAAAAAATGGGTGCAGAAGTGATTTGGCAAGATGAATCCATTACCGTTGTTGGTAAAGCTCTTACTGCGGTTGATATGGACATGAATCATATTCCTGATGCAGCAATGACTATTGCCACTACTGCTTTGTTTGCTACTGGCACAACAACTATCCGTAATATTTATAACTGGCGAGTTAAAGAAACAGACCGTTTATCTGCCATGGCAACTGAATTAAGAAAAGTGGGGGCAGAGGTTGTTGAAGGTGAAGATTTTATTTCAATTACTCCACCTAAATCATTAAAGCATGCTCAAATAGATACTTATAATGATCACCGCGTCGCTATGTGCTTTTCTCTCGTGGCGTTAAGTAATACAGCTGTAACCATTAATGACCCAAAATGCACGGCGAAAACATTTCCTGATTACTTTGAAAAATTAGCGCAAGTGTCTTGCTAAATTAAGCGCTTTTATCAGGTAAAAAATGTTACAGAGTATTTATTTCGCGATTTTTAGATCTAAATCCCGTATAATCCTGCCGTTTTTTGATGTTAGGAGTTAAATGTATGCAGGAAAGCATTCCAGTAATCACCATCGATGGTCCAAGTGGTGCAGGTAAAGGAACAGCTGCTCGTTTAGTTGCAGAACAATTAGGATGGCATTTGCTTGATAGCGGCGCTATTTACCGGGTATTAGCTGTAGCTGCCCAATATCATCATTTATCAATTGATGATGAAGAACCTCTTATTCCTATTGCTGCACATTTAGATGTGCAATTTAAAGTAACTTCTAGCGGAGAAAGTAGAGTTATTTTAGAAGGTGAAGATGTCACAGACAGCATACGAACAGAAGAAGTTGGAGCTATAGCGTCCAAGGTGGCGGCTTTTCCTCGTGTAAGAGAAGCACTTCTTCGTCGCCAACGAGCATTTAAACTAGCTCCTGGCTTGGTTGCTGATGGCCGAGACATGGGAACTGTCGTGTTTACAAGCGCACCCGTTAAAGTATTTCTTACCGCTAGCGCAGAAGAACGTGCGCAGCGTAGATTTAATCAGTTGAAAGCTAAAGGCTTTGATGTTAAAATCACGCGCCTTCTGGATGACATACGTCAAAGAGATGAGCGGGATCAAAGTCGAAAAGTGGCCCCTCTTATCGCAGCAGAAGGTGCGTTAACTATTGATTCTACAGAACTTTCAATAAATGAAGTTGTAGATGAAATTCTTTCATTTGCTAATGAAAAATTAACGTAACGGCTCAATTTAACTAAGTATTTAGTAAATAATTAGTTAAAAATTTGCCAAAATCTACCTAAGGTAAGGATGCGTTAGGTCTTATTAACAACCCCATGAAACATGTAAGTTGATTGGATTAAAACTCTGAGTTCATATACCTATTATGACTGAAAATTTTGCACAACTTTTTGAAGAAAGTTTAAAAGAAATCGAAACACGTCCTGGTTCAATCATCAAAGGAACCGTAGTAGCTATCAATAAAGACAACGTTTTAGTAGACGCTGGCTTAAAATCTGAAAGCGTAATCTCTATCGACCAGTTTAAAAACACAGCTGGTGAAGTAGAAATCAATGTCGGTGATGAAATTGATGTTGCTTTAGATGCTACAGATGATGGTTTTGGTGAAACAATTCTTTCTCGTGAAAAAGCAAAACGTCACGAAGCTTGGCAAGTGCTTGAAAAAGCATATGAAGAAAAAGAAACTGTTATCGGTGTTATCAACGGTAAAGTTAAAGGTGGTTTCACAGTTGAAGTTAGCAACATTCGTGCTTTCTTACCTGGTTCATTAGTTGATGTTCGCCCAATTCGCGACACAGCTCACCTTGAAGGTAAAGATTTAGAATTTAAAGTTATTAAGCTTGATCAAAAGCGTAATAACGTTGTTGTATCTCGTCGCGCAGTTATCGAATCAGAAAGCAGCGTAGAACGTGATCAATTACTTGAGTCATTAGCCGAAGGTATGGAAGTTAAAGGTATCGTTAAGAACTTAACTGACTACGGTGCGTTCGTTGACCTTGGTGGTATTGACGGTTTATTACATATCACAGATATGGCTTGGAAACGTGTTAAACACCCAAGTGAAATCGTAAATGTTGGCGATGAAATTCAAGTTAAAGTATTGAAGTTTGACCGTGATCGTACGCGTGTTTCATTAGGTATGAAGCAATTAGGCGAAGATCCATGGGTAGCTATTGCTAAGCGTTACCCAGAAGGTGCTAAACTTACTGGTCGTGTTACAAACTTAACTGACTACGGTTGTTTCGTTGAAATCCAAGAAGGCGTTGAAGGTTTAGTTCACGTTTCTGAAATGGATTGGACTAACAAAAACATCCACCCATCTAAAGTTGTTAATTTAGGTGATACTGTTGAAGTAATGGTACTAGAAATTGACGAAGAACGTCGTCGTATTTCTTTAGGCCTTAAACAATGTATCCCGAACCCTTGGGAAGAGTTTGCTAAAAACTTCAACAAAGGTGACAAAGTTAGCGGTAAGATCAAGTCAATTACTGACTTTGGTATCTTCATCGGTCTTGACGGTGGTATTGATGGTCTTGTTCACTTATCTGATATTTCATGGGCTGGCGGTGAAGAAGCTGTTCGTGAATATAAGAAAGGTGATGAAATCTCAGCTGTGGTACTTCAAGTTGACCCAGAGCGTGAGCGTATCTCTTTAGGTGTTAAACAAACTGAAGATGATCCATTTAATCAATACCTTGCAGATAATAAAAAAGGTGCTATTGTTACAGGTAAGGTAGTAGAAGTAGACGCTAAAGGTGCTAAGATTGAATTAGCAGAAGGCGTTGAAGGTTACTTACGTGTTTCAGACATCTCTCGTGACCGTATTGAAGATGCTACAACTGAATTATCTGTTGGTGATGACGTAGAAACTAAGTTTATGGGCGTAGATCGTAAGAACCGCGCTATTAGCTTATCAATCAAAGCGAAAGACCAAGCAGACGAGCGTGAAGCTATGGACAACATAAACCAAGTAGAAGATACTGGTTTAAGTGCTATGGCAGCAGCGTTTAAAAACGCTAAAAACTAATTTTTAGCCGAACGGAGAGGAGAGTCATTGTTATTTCTCTCCTCTATTTTAAAAAACCATTGGCGTGATGCTAAATGAACACTGGGGGGTCGAATGACCAAATCAGAACTCATTGAAAGATTAGCAGACAAATTAAGTCATTTATCTGCGAAAGAAGTAGAACAAGCTATTAAAGAAATTCTTGAAATGATGGCGCAAACCTTGTCAAAAGGTGATCGTATAGAAATTAGAGGGTTTGGTAGTTTCTCTTTGCATTATCGCGCTCCACGCGTTGGTAGGAACCCTAAAACAGGCGAGTCAGTTGAACTTGCTGGTAAATATGTTCCTCATTTTAAACCGGGCAAAGAATTACGTGAAAGAGTAAATCTTTCGATTGCGTAATAAGCATTTATAATTAAAAACGGCATGCTTAAGCATGCCGTTTTTTTTCCAAATTTTGAAGTATTAGCAAGGGTTTTCGTTGTGCGAATATATATTACACTCATCCTAATGTTAGCACTGCTATTGGTCGCATTTATTTTCGGCAGTCAAAACGATCAAATGATTACTTTAAATTATTTAATTGCACGGACTCAATTGTCTGTTGCCGCTGCAGTCAGTTTATTTACCGTACTTGGTTTTTTCCTTGGATTACTATTCGCTTTATTATGGAAATTGCTAAGAAAAATAAAACCGAAAACTCACCCCATTGATAAGTAGATTTTAATACGCCTATGTTAGAACTGTTATTCCTTTTATTACCTGTAGCTATGGGCTATGGATGGTTTATGGGGCGAAATAGCGTTAAACAAAGCGATCATTCTGCAAAGCAAGATTTATCGATAAAATATTCCACGGGTTTGAATTATTTATTATCCAATCAGCAAGATAAAGCGATTGAATATTTATTAGAAACCCTAAAAGTTGAAGATGATACTGTTGAAGCTCATTTTGCGATGGCTAACTTATTTCGCAAACGTGGCGAGCTAGATAGAGCACTAAAAGTTCACGAGTATTTAGTAAGACAAAAACACCTACCTACGAAAGCTAAACAGCAAGCTGCCTTTGAATTGGGTAAAGATTTTCTAAGTGCAGGTTTGTATGACCGTGCTGAGAGCATGTTTCATAAGCTATTAAAATCAGAAGATTTTTCTATTAAGTCGCTCACTTATCTAATGCAGATCTATCAATCAACCAAAGATTGGCAACACGGCTTAGATTTAAAAAAAGCGATAATAAAAAGTAAAGACAAAAAGCTTTTGCATATTCTCGCTAATTTTTATTGTGAGCTGGCAACAATAGCATTAGAAAAAGATTCATTTATCGAAGTCATTGAGTTGCTTGAAAGTGCGTTAAAGCTCGATCCTGAATCTTGTCGAGCAAATTGGTTGATGGCGAAAATTTATGAAAACCATCAACAGTACAATGAAGCATGCTTATGCTATAAAGATATTTATAGCCAAGACAAAGAGTTTTTTCCCGATGTAATTGAGCCTATGGCACGTTGCTATCATCAATTAGACGCAGATGATGAATTTTATCAATTTATCAAAAAAGTGTACGACGAAACAGGCGGAAGCAGTGCTTTGATCAAGTATTTATCTTTTGTTGAAAGTAAACACAGTTCAGCTAAAGCAAGAGATTTCATGTTAACGGCACTGAAAAGAAGACCCACTATTCGCGGGTTTAAACATTTCATCAAAATGCAGATGAATTCGCATGAACAAGATAATGAAAACCTTGAGATGATCAAGGAACTTATTTCTGCCTATTTGAATGTTAAACAACGATATAACTGTAGAAATTGTGGCTTTAATAGTAGTACACATTATTGGTCTTGTCCGTCTTGTCATGACTGGGAGCAATTAAAGCCAGTACGGGGCTTAGAAGGCGAATAGGTTTAGATATAAACAAAAAAGTTAATATTTAATTATTGAAAATGAAGGAAGTATAGAAATGAATGATCCAAAAGTTGTTGTTGCGTTAGATTTTGATAATCAAGCTGATGCACTTGCTTTTGTAGACAAAATTCAACCAAGTGATTGTCGACTAAAGGTTGGCAAAGAAATGTTTACTTACTTTGGTCCTGAATTTGTTAAAGAGCTGGTAAGTCGTGGTTTTGACGTGTTTTTAGATCTGAAATTTCATGATATTCCAAATACCGTTGCCAAAGCTGTCACTGCTGCGGCTGAACTGGGTGTATGGATGGTAAATGTTCATGCCTCTGGCGGCTTACAAATGATGGAGAAAGCGAAGGAAGCACTTAGCCAGTATGGAGACAAGGCGCCTTTACTTATAGCTGTGACAGTATTGACAAGTATGGGTGAAGACGATTTAGCGCTCTTAGGTATTACTAAATCACCTGCAGAGCAGGTTGAGCATCTTGCTAGATTGGCTCAACAAGCAGGGTTAGATGGCGTTGTATGTTCGGCCATGGAGGCAGAAATTCTCAAACAACAACTTGGTAGTCAATTCAAGTTAATCACTCCTGGCATTCGCCCTGAAGGAAGTAGTGTGGATGATCAAAAACGTATCATGACGCCAAAACAAGCCGTGGATGTTGGTGTTGATTATTTGGTTGTTGGCCGACCAATCACAAAATCTAATGAACCACGTCAAGTGTTACAAAGCATTAATCAATCTATTAGCTAAATAAATAACATTTATTAGCAAGCAGAAAACAGTCAGGTAGAAATAAAAAGTTAATCAATTTTATTTCTACCTATATTTTTAAGTTTTTTGATTATTTTAATGTGTTTTGATTTGCTAATACATTGAAGCCAAAGGCGTTGAGTAAAGCAACCAGTTTAATTAATGGTAATCCAATTAAACTATTAGGGTCGTCACCTTCAAGCTTTTCAAATAAACAGATACCTAACCCTTCACTTTTAAAACTACCCGCACAATTAAGTGGTTGTTCAGCCTCTACGTAGTTTTTAATCTCTTGTTGAGTGAGTGTCTTAAAATGAACCTTAAATGGCTCGACAAGTGATTTTACTTGCCCCGTTTTACTATCTAAAACCGCCAAGCCAGTATAAAAAGTGATGCATTTGCCACTAAACTTACTCAGTTGCTTAATGGCATTATCTACAGTGTGGGGCTTACCAAGTATTTCATCATCACAAACAGCGACTTGGTCAGAGCCTATTATTAAAGCGTCGGGTTGCTGCCCAACAATGGCATTTGCTTTTTTTACTGCTAATCGCTCTACTAATTGTTGAGGGCTTTCATTTTTTAACGCACTTTCATCCACGTCTGGTTTGGCACAAATAAAATCGATATTCAGTTTTTCTAATAAAGATTTTCTAAAAGGAGAGGTTGAGCCTAAAACTATCAATTTATTATTCATATACTTATTACTACACAAAAATTAACCAGATGATGCTAATATAAGGGCGATATTAAAATTTTAAACAAATTTAGCCAATTTTCTTTTGACACTTGCCCCTAAGGGCTTTATTATGCGCGCCTTATGCAGAATCTTAAGCTTCCAATAACCATTGACCCTTATAAAAGCGCACAGCGAAGACTGGAGTGTGAAGGGGTAATTGAAGTATTGGGAATGAATAGATTGCTTGCTGCTTGTGAAAGCTGCAGTGAGCATATACATGTTAAAGTAAATTTTGATGTGGATGAACTTGGTCTTGTGGTTATCACGGGCAAAGGCTCGGCAACAGCTACTTTAGTATGTCAACGGTGTACTGATACTTTTGAGCATAAACTTGAGCTAGACTTTACGTTTAGCCCTGTAAAGAATGCAGAAGCCGTTGAAGAGTTACCGTCATACTATGACGCAATAGAATTAGATGAAAATGGTGAAGTTAACTTGCGAGAGTTAGTGGAAGATGAGTTGTTACTTGAGATTCCATTAATTCCAAGGCATGAACTTGAAGACTGTAATGCTCCGGCAGACAGTGTTTGGGGAGAATTACCTGAAGAGCATGATAAGCCGAATCCATTTGACGTATTAAAAAAACTTAAATAACGTGAGTTATTTAGCAATTGATTTAGGAGTTAGGAAATGGCAGTTCAAAAGAGCAAGAAGTCTCGTTCAAGACGTGGCATGCGCCGTTCACATGATGCATTAACAGCAGAACATTTATCAGTAGATCCAGTATCTGGTGAAACACACCGTCGTCATCACGTTACAGCTGATGGCTTCTATAAAGGTGTTAAAGTAATCGCTAAATAAGCTTTTGCTTGGTAAAAAATACGTTGAATAATCTAACCATTGCGTTAGATGTTATGGGGGGCGACCAAGGCCCCCTTGTAACGATACCAGCAGCAATCCTCGCGATTGAAAAATCCGCACACTTGCATCTTATTCTTTGTGGTGATGAAACGATCATTCATGAAGTTCTTGAGAAAGAAAAAATAATTTCACATCCGCAATTATCTATATTACCAACCACAGAAGTTGTTAGTATGGATGAAAAACCGAGTCACGCATTACGTAATAAGAAAAACTCCTCAATGCGAAAAGCGTTAGACTTAGTTAATGACGGTAGAGCACAAGCTTGTGTTAGTGCTGGAAATACTGGGGCTTTATTTGCCATGGCTCATTATGTGTTAAAGACATTGCCAGGCGTTGAAAGACCCGCATTAATCTCATCTTTACCTACGCACAACGAAAATCAACATGTTTTTATGCTCGATTTAGGCGCTAATGTCTATTGTGACTCTAATGTCTTGTATCAATTTGCCGTCATGGGTTCAGTGATGGCAGAGCAGGTTGATGGTATTGAGAGCCCACGTGTTGCATTACTCAATATTGGTGTTGAAGATATTAAAGGCAGTGATCATATTAAGGTCGCTTCTGCTCAGTTAAGTAAAAATCCATCTATCAATTATATTGGCTATGTTGAAGGTAATGATATTTTCACCAATAAAGCCGATGTTATTGTTTGTGATGGCTTTGTCGGCAATGTGGCTCTAAAAACCTGTGAGGGTGTAGCAAGGCTCGTATACCAAAAGCTTAAACGCGTATTATCTGAGCATTTATTTGCTCGTATGATCGGGCGATTATTAGCTCCCTCATTAAAAAAACTCTTTAAATCGTTGAACCCCGACCAGTATAACGGCGCAAGTTTGATAGGATTGCGCGGAATTGTAATAAAAAGTCATGGTAATGCAGGAATAGCTGCATTTTATAATTCAATTTTTGAAGCAGTGAAAGAAATTGAACGACAAGTACCAGACAAAATTAAAAGTCAGTTAGAGCACGGTTTAAAAGAACATCACGACTAAGGTTTAATTTTAAAATCAATAAGAAAAATTAATCTTATAATCGTTTTGGTTAATTATGCCGCAAAAATTGTTTTAACAAACTATCAATAAATATAGGTTTCAGTTAGGTAAATTTATGCACAAAAATTTAGCGTTTATATTTCCAGGGCAAGGCTCACAATCATTAGCCATGTTAAGTGACTTTAGTGACAATGATATAGTTCAAGCAACATTTTCAGAAGCTTCTTCAGCGTTGAACTACGACTTATGGCAATTAGTTTCACAAGGCCCTGTAGAGAAATTAAACCAAACCAATTTTACACA
>DAINNQ010000072.1:0-9809 GCA_036735825.1 Alteromonadaceae bacterium
ATCCTGATGGCAACCCGATATTAATAGACCAGCATGTTTAAATTTGTACATTTAAGCCTGCAGTTTATGCTAAGCCAGTACATTAAGCTAAGTCAGTAGATTTAAGAGTTTTAGCTTAACCATTTTGGACTCCCTCTTAAGCTGCGTACACTTACAATTCGCAGTTTTTTTTGTGGTTTTAATGACTAATTTTATGCTCAATTGCCCAAACGGCAGCTTCTACTCGGCTTTTTAACTTTAATTTCTTTAATAAGTTTTTCACATGAACTTTTACTGTGGCTTCTGTGATCCCTAATTTATTGGCAATATCTTTATTCGACTTTCCAGCAGCGATGAGTTTTAAATTTTCTAATTCTCGATGGGTCAGTTGTTCAATAGGGTTGCTTTTTTTGTTATTGCCTTGTAAAGACCTAGCAAGTATTTGTGTTAGGTCTTGGCTGATGACAAACTCACCAGCGAGTGCTTGATTAATTTTTTCGATTAATTCTTCAGGCTCTGAATCTTTTAATAAATATCCGTCAGCACCTAATTTTATTGCTTGTAGCACATCACTTTCGTTATCAGAAACGCTAAAAAATACAATTTTGCTGGTAACTTCCGCACGCTTTAACGCCAGCAACGTTTCAATGCCGTTCAACCCTTTCATATTAAGATCAAGCAAAATAAGATCGGGTACATGTTTAACCGCTAAACTGATGGCTTCATCACCAGAGTTAGCTTGAGCCACCACTTCAAGGTTATCTTCAAGTGATATTAATTGTGCTACTCCTTGGCGGAGCATGGGGTGGTCATCAACGAGCAGTAATTTAAATATGTTCATGTGTTATTTTTTCTTGTAGTGGTGTGCGCTGAAAATTAAAGGAAACATGGGTGCCAACAGGATCCGATTGGGCAATATCTATGATGGTATGTAATGACCTTGCGCGCTCTTCCATGATACCTAAACCAAAATGACCTGATAACTGATTTTCTAAGTTAAAACCGATGCCATTATCCCATATTTGCACATGAACCCTATCATTTTTAAGGGTTAATTTTACTTTGGCTAAATTCGCTTTGGCGTGACGATGAACATTCGATAAAGCCTCACGAATGATTTGCAAAACATGAACTTCTTGATTAGCCGATAAATAGTTTTGAGGTAAATGGTATTCAAGCTGTACAGGGTGTTGGCATTTTTCCGAAAACTCGGCAACCGTGCCTTGTAAAGCGTTTTCTAGTGATGGGTCATCGAGTTTTAATCTGAAGGTAGTCAATAACTCTCTTAATTGTAAATAGGCATTGTTTAAGCCTGATTTAATATCGTTAATGGTTTCTTGCACTTGGTTTACTGGCAGGTTTTTATCTATTTTTCGCGTTAATAAGCTCGTTTGTACTTTTAAATACGATAATGATTGTGCTAGTGAATCATGAAGTTCGCGAGCAATCACCGCACGCTCTTCGGCAATTAATAACCTGTTTTCAGAATTCTTTTTATGCTCTAATTCAATCGCGGTGGCAATAATGTCTGCCATGGCTTGTAACAATTGTTTTTGCCAGTCGTGCGTCTTTTCAAACTTAGGTACTTGCCAAATAATTTCACCAAAATATTGACCTCTTTTTTCTAGAGAAAAATGATAAACATACATGCATAAGTGATTTATCGAGTTTGCAGGTGATTTATAAATAAATAATTCACTGGTGTTTTTTTCACTTAATTCAATTTGTACATTACCTATGCCGAGTGCCAATTCAAGTTCGTTTATTATTTGCTTTTCAATCTGTATATATTCTTGATTTGATAAGTTACGTGCTGAGTGATAGAGCACTTCAAGCGATTGATTGCTTTGTCGAAGTTGTAAGGTTTGTTCGTCAACACGTTGCTCAAATTCTTGATAGGTTTGTTTTATTTGCTCTGACATTTGATTAATGGTTTGAGCAAGTAAACCTAATTCGTTTTCTTCATTGTAACTGGCTTGTGTGTCAAAATTTCCTTTTCCTGCTTCAAAGGCAACATAAACAAGTTCTTTTAAAGGGGTGATCACAGTTCGGTTGAGTTTTAATAGTATATAGAAGGTAAACAAGAGCAGGGACAGCACACTGATACCTTGAATTAACCTTAATAAACTCAGTTTTTTCTCTGATTCTTCTTGCAATAAACTGACGAGTTTATCTATGGTGATAACAAATTCATCAAAGCGTTCAATTGAGCGATTTTCTGGTTGAGTTTCAATAATTTCCCATGCTGAAATGATGAGTTTTTGCTGTGCTAAAATAGCCGGTTGCTCGCTATTTGCGCCTAAAAACAAATGTTCTAGTTGGCTTTTAAAATTAAATGCTTCTTGAGCAATCAATGAGGTTTGTTCATTTTGGGTTAGTAAATGAGCACGCGATAACTTCATTGCTTGTAATCTTAGTGCGCCAGTGCGGTTAATTTGTTCGGCGTCACCACTTAAACTTTCGGCCACCAATAAAGACGAAATCATACTGATTAAGCCTAAGGTGACAATAATGGCCATAATTTGACCTGCACGAGCAACTAACGACGAGCTGTTATCATCATATTGTGAGGGATTTATTTGTTGTTTTCTCTTCATATCTTTATACATGTTGAGCGAGAACTGTTCATCTTATTTTATCTTTATGGTAACTACCACTAAATAGTTTTTTTAAATCTAATCTTGCTGTTTTTCGGTGGATTTGAAATTAAGTCTAAATTAAACAATGATTTAATCGTTTTGTTTTTCTACCTCTTTAGTGGTAGTTGAAGTTGTGAAGGTATTTCTGAACATCCATATCTCGAATGAGCACTTGATCCAGATCAACCTGTACAAAATCCACAGTGTTACTTTAACTACGAAATTTTAATTAGCGCAAGATATTGTTTCAACAAACAGATGTTAACAACAGATTGCGCTAATAACTTAGGTCTTAAGTAAACACGACCTTTTATAACAAAGAGTTGGAGTACGCAATGTCTGATATTCAAAAGTGGGATGTAGAAGATCCCAAGTTTTGGGAAAGTGAAGGGAAAAAGATTGCTAATCGTAATCTTTGGATCTCTATCCCAAGTTTATTATGTGGTTTCGCGGTATGGCTTTATTGGGGCATCATTACCATACAAATGCTTAATTTAGGCTTTCCGTTTGCGAAGTCAGAATTATTTACCTTAATGGCGATTGCTGGCTTAACGGGTGCTACATTACGTATTCCTAGCAGTTTCTTTATTCGATTAGCGGGTGGTAGAAATACTATCGTTTTCACCACCGCTTTATTGATGATACCAGCCATAGGTGCAGGTATTGCTTTGCAAGATAAAAACACACCATTTTGGGTGTTCCAAGTGCTGGCACTTTTATCTGGTTTCGGTGGTGGTAACTTTGCTTCATCGATGTCAAACATCAGTTTTTTCTTCCCGAAAAAACAACAAGGTTTAGCGTTAGGCTTAAATGCAGGCTTAGGTAACTTTGGTGTGACTACTATGCAAATTTTAGTGCCATTAATGATGACGTTTGGTTTCTTTGGCGGCGAGCCAATGGAACTCGTTAATACTTCAGGTACGTTGATTGGTAAAATTCCAGCGGGCTCTGACGCGTGGATCCACAATGCGGGTTACGTTTGGTTATTGTTTTTAATTCCACTCGCGATTGTTGGTTGGATTGGTATGAACAATATTAAAGCCTCACACGTTACGCCAGATCTACCAAGCCCAATTGGTTCGTTCTCAATTATTTCAGGCATGCTTGCTATTGGATTTGTTACTTCTATTTTTGGCTTATGGTTGATGTTACCTGAAAAAGTTGGTGGTAGTGGTTTTGGTATCAGCAAATGGATAGTGTTGCCTCTCGTTATTGCATTAACTGTTTTCTTGCTAAAACAAATTCCGGGTCAAGTTAAAGAAAACTTAACTCGCCAATACAAAATTTTTAACAATACCCATACATGGGTGATGAGCATCATCTACACCATGACTTTTGGTTCATTCATCGGTTTTGCTGCAGGTTTTGGTTTATCAATTAAAGTTATCTTCGGTTATCAACATGTCATGGTTGATGGCGTTATGAATCATGATATTGCTAACCCTAATGGCCCAAGTGCATTGATGTATGCTTGGATGGGACCTTTCATTGGTGCATTAATTCGTCCAGTAGGTGGTTGGATTGCTGATAAAATGGGTGGAGCAAAAGTCACTCAAATTTGTGCAGTTATCATGGTTGTTTGTGCCGTAGGCGTAGCTCACTATATGAAATTGGCTTATGCATCAGCAACACCGCAAGATTATTTTGTTGAATTCTTAGTACTTTTCTTAATTTTATTTGCTGCAACAGGCATTGGTAACGGTTCAACTTTCCGTACTATTTCCATGGTTTTCGATAAAGAACAAGCAGGGCCTGTACTAGGTTGGACATCAGCAGTAGCTGCATATGGTGCGTTTATCATCCCTAAAGTACTAGGTGAACAAATTAAGTTAACCACACCAGAAAATGCCTTATATGGTTTCGCGGTATTTTACGGAGTTTGTATCGTTCTTAATTGGTGGTACTACCTACGCTCAGGTGTAGAGCATCAAAACCCATAAAAACTATCTTTGAGAGTTGGTGAAAATCAACTCTCAATCATGTAGATAGCGAATTACAAATTATTTAAATGATGGATGTTAGTTGTATTTAATCAACCAGCATCGGTCATAGGTCAACGGAGAAAAAAGATGAGTCAATTTCTTGATCGCTTACAGTTCTTAAAGAAGAAAACAGGCGAATTCAGTGATGGTCATGGTGATACCACCAATGAAAGTCGCGAATGGGAAAACAGCTACCGCCAACGCTGGCAACATGACAAAGTTGTGCGTTCTACTCATGGGGTAAATTGTACAGGGTCATGCTCGTGGAAAATTTACGTAAAAAATGGTTTGGTAACATGGGAAACTCAGCAAACTGATTACCCTCGTACTCGTCCTGATTTGCCAAATCATGAACCGCGTGGTTGTCCTCGGGGGGCTAGTTATTCTTGGTATTTATACAGTGCTAATCGTCTGAAATATCCAAAAGTGCGTAAGCCATTATTAAAATTATGGCGCGAAGCACGTATTTCAAAAGATCCTGTTGATGCGTGGGCTTCAATTGTTGAAGACAAAGCAAAAGCAGAGTCTTATAAATCAAAACGTGGTTTAGGTGGTTTTGTTCGTTCAAGTTGGGATGAGGTTAACGAGATCATTGCTGCGGCAAACGTGTATACCACAAAAACATTCGGCCCTGATCGTGTCATTGGTTTCTCACCTATTCCAGCTATGTCGATGGTTTCTTATGCTGCGGGCGCGCGTTATTTATCACTCATTGGTGGTGTTTGTTTAAGTTTCTATGACTGGTATTGTGATTTACCTCCGTCTTCACCAATGACATGGGGTGAGCAAACTGACGTACCAGAATCAGCCGAGTGGTATAATTCAAACTATATTATTGCTTGGGGTTCAAACGTTCCTCAAACTCGTACACCTGATGCGCATTTCTTTACGGAAGTACGTTATAAAGGCGCGAAAACCGTGTCAATTACCCCTGATTATGCCGAAGTTTCTAAACTTACGGATGAATGGTTAAACCCTAAACAGGGAACAGATGCCGCATTAGGTATGGCATTTGGTCATGTTATTTTAAAAGAGTTTCATTTAGAAAACCCAAGTGAATATTTCACTAGTTATGTTCGTCAATACACTGATTTCCCAATGTTAGTGGTCTTGGAAAAACATGACGAAGCTTCATTTAAATCAACTCGCTTTTTAAGAGCGTCTGATCTTGCTTGCAATGTTGGTCAAGATAACAACCCAGAGTGGAAAACCATTGCTTTTGATGAAAATTCAGGCGAGATGGTTTCTCCTCAAGGTTCTATTGGTTATCGCTGGGGCGAAAAAGGCAAGTGGAATATTGAAGAGCGTGAAGGTACTAAAGGTGCTGAAACTAAACTGCAATTATCATTAATCGGTAATGATATTTCGCCAGTTTCATTCCCGCATTTTGCAGCTGATGATGCAAACAAACATTGGGTGTCTTGTAACGAAGACGACATTCAAGTGCGCAATGTGCCAAGTAAAAAAATCACGGATGCTGATGGCAATGAACTAATTGTCGCCACAGTATACGATTTAATGATGGCTAACTATGGTATTGACCGTGGTTTAGGCGGCGGTGGTGTTGCTTCTAGCTATGACCAAGACATTCCAGGTACGCCAGCATGGCAAGCTAAAATTACCGGTTTAGCACCTGAGAAAGTGATCAAAGTTGCTCGTGAGTTTGCTGATACAGCGAACAAAACAAAAGGTAAAGCAATGATCATTGTCGGCGCGGCAATGAACCATTGGTATCACATGGACATGAACTATCGTGGCTTAATTAACATGGTGATGATGTGTGGTTGTGTGGGTCAGTCTGGTGGCGGTTGGTCGCATTATGTGGGTCAAGAAAAACTACGCCCACAAACAGGTTGGCAGCCATTAGCATTTGCTTTGGATTGGTCACGTCCACCACGTCAAATGAACGGTACGTCTTTCTTCTATAACCATTCTTCGCAATGGCGTCATGAAAAAGTGAGCATTCATGAAGTGTTATCACCATTGGCGAATAAAGAAGATTTCCCTGAGCATATGCTTGATTACAATATCAAAGCAGAGCGCATGGGGTGGTTACCATCTGCACCTCAGTTAAACCGTAACCCGTTACAATTAACGCGTGATGCAAAAGCAGCAGGCATGGAAACAAAAGACTTTGCCGTACAAGAGTTAAAATCTGGCAATTTGAAATTTGCTTGTGAAGCACCAGATGCGCCTGAAAACTTCCCGCGTAACATGTTTATCTGGCGTTCAAACTTACTTGGTTCATCAGGTAAAGGCCATGAGTACATGCTTAAGTATTTATTAGGCGCTAAAAATGGCGTGATGAATGAAGACTTAGGTAAACGCAGTAATGGTTTTAAACCACAAGAAGCGGAGTGGGTTGAAGACGGCGCAACAGGTAAATTAGATCTTGTGACGACATTAGATTTTAGAATGTCATCAACATGTATGTATTCAGATATTTTATTACCAACAGCGTGTTGGTATGAAAAAGACGATTTAAATACCTCTGATATGCATCCGTTTATTCATCCTTTATCAACGGCTGTTGATCCCGCTTGGGAAGCGAAATCTGACTGGGAAATTTATAAAGGCATTGCTAAGAAATTCTCAGAAGTGTGTGTCGGCCATTTAGGTGAAGAAACAGACTTTGTAACTGTTCCTATGTTACATGACACCCCAGGTGAATTAGCTCAACCATTTGATGTGAAAGAATGGAAAAAAGGTGAGTGTGATTTAATTCCTGGTGAAACAGCGCCAAACATGGTGGTTGTTGAGCGTGATTATCCAAACACATACAAGAAGTTTACTTCTTTAGGTCCATTGCTGGATAAGTTAGGCAATGGCGGTAAAGGTATTAACTGGAACACTGATGACGAAATCATGTTATTGGGTGAGTTAAATCATCGCAATACTGATGAAGGTATCAGTGAAGGTCGTCCGATCATCGAATCAGCAATTGATGCGTGTGAAACGATTTTAACCTTCGCACCTGAAACAAACGGCGGCGTTGCTGTTAAAGCTTGGGCGGCATTAAGTGAGTTTACAGGGCGTGACCATACCCATTTAGCTAAACCGAAACAAGAAGAAAAAATTCGTTTCCGTGACGTGCAAGCGCAACCACGTAAGATTATTTCTTCACCAACATGGTCAGGTCTTGAAGATGAACATGTCAGTTACACGGCAGGTTATACCAATGTGCATGAGCTAGTGCCATGGAGAACAATTACCGGTCGTCAGCAGTTCTATCAAGATCATAAATGGATGCAAGCGTTCGGTGAGCAATTTGTTTCATATCGTCCACCAATTAACACCAAAACGATTGATTTGGTGAAAGATACGAAGAACAACGGCAACAAAGAAATCGTCTTGAACTGGATCACTCCACATCAAAAATGGGGTATTCACAGTACGTATTCTGATAACTTATTGATGCTAACACTTTCTCGTGGTGGTCCAATTATTTGGTTAAGTGAATCCGATGCGAAAGACGCCAATATTGAAGATAACGATTGGGTAGAAGTGTTTAACGCAAACGGCGCAATTGCTTGTCGTGCGGTTGTTTCGCAACGTGTTATGCAAGGCATGGTGATGATGTATCACGCTCAAGAACGTATTGTTAATGTACCGGGCAGTGAAATGACAGGTACGCGTGGCGGTCACCATAATTCAGTGACTCGAGTAGTGATGAAACCTACGCATATGATCGGTGGTTATGCACAACAATCTTGGGGCTTTAACTATTACGGCACGGTAGGTTGTAACCGTGATGAAATGGTTGTAGTGCGTAAGATGGATAAGGTCGATTGGTTAGATGATGACGGCTTTGACGCATCAAATACTGAAAAACTACCACGTGTATTACCAACTAACCCTGATGAAGCTTAAGGAGTAACTGATGAAAATTCGTTCTCAAATAGGTATGGTTTTAAACCTTGATAAGTGTATCGGGTGTCATACTTGTTCAATTACTTGTAAAAACGTTTGGACCTCGCGTGAAGGGGTTGAATATGCGTGGTTCAATAACGTAGAAACTAAACCTGGTATCGGTTATCCGAAAGACTGGGAAGATCAAGACAAATGGAATGGTGGTTGGGTTCGTAAAAGCGATGGCAATATAGAGCCAAAAATTGGTGGGAAATATCGTGTGTTAGCCAGCATTTTTGCTAACCCGAATATGCCTGAAATCGACGATTACTATGAACCGTTTGATTATGACTATCAACATTTGCATACCTCACCTGAAGTAAAACACCAGCCTACGGCTCGTCCACGCTCGGTTATTTCAGGTAAGCGTATGGAAAAAATCGAATGGGGTCCAAACTGGGAAGAAATTCTTGGTACTGAGTTTGAAAAACGCTCTAAAGACAAAAACTTCGATAACATGCAAAAGCAAATGTACGGCGAATATGAAAATACGTTCATGATGTATTTACCGCGTTTGTGTGAGCATTGCTTAAATCCAGCGTGTGTTGCATCTTGTCCATCTGGTGCCATTTATAAGCGCGAAGAAGACGGTATCGTGCTTATCGATCAAGAAAAATGTCGCGGTTGGAGAATGTGTATTTCTGGTTGTCCGTATAAGAAAATTTACTACAACTGGAAATCAGGTAAATCAGAAAAATGTATCTTCTGTTACCCACGTATTGAAGCAGGCCAACCAACGGTTTGTTCTGAAACATGTGTTGGTCGTATTCGTTATTTGGGCGTTATTTTATACGACGCTGATAAGATCAAAGAAGTGGCATCAACACCATCAGAAACTGATCTATACGAGAAACAACTTGAAGTATTTTTAGATCCAAACGATCCAGCGATTATTGCACAAGCTCGTAAAGATGGTATTGCCGATTCTGTGATTGAATCAGCACAAAAATCACCCGTGTACAAATTGGCGATTGATTGGAAACTTGCATTACCTTTAAACCCTGAATACCGTACGTTACCTATGGTTTGGTACGTACCTTCACTAAGCCCAATTCAAAGCGCAGTGGATGCAGGCAACTTAAAAACGATTGGTAAAGCAGGCGTTATTCCTGATATTCGTAGCTTACGTATTCCTATGAAGTATCTTGCTAACTTATTAACAGCAGGTGATGAAGAGCCAGTAGCACGCGCACTAGAGCGTTTACTTGCTATGCGTGCTTACAAGCGTGCTGAAAACGTTGAAGGAATTGAAGATCTTGACGTATTAGCAGATGCAGGTTTAACGAAAAAACAAGCGGAT
>DAINNQ010000073.1:0-9718 GCA_036735825.1 Alteromonadaceae bacterium
CGGCAACCCTCGCGCCAATTGAACTTTTGCTAATACATGGTAATAACGTAAACGTTGCTCAAGATTAATATTATCGTCAATACCGTTTGCATGTTTCACAATGCTGTTTAGCGTCTGCGCTGCTAAGTCATATTCTTGTAATTCAAATAAATTTTCTGCTTTGATCAGTAATAATTGTTGGCGCTGTGATTGAACATCGGTCAATGGTAAAGTTTGTGTTGTTAACCAAAGTGATTTAGCGCGATTGTTTTCAACAATGAATTGCTCGCTGGCTTGAATAAATAAATCAATAGCCTCTTTCGAGGAAGCAAGCTGCGCTTGGGATAACAAATAATCTGCTGAGGTTTGCTCAGAGGTAACATTAGGTTTTGTACTACCTTGTTGAGTAATTGATTTGACCGTGTTATTGCTTGAACAGCTTGTCAGCAAAGCGAAAATGAACAAGATGAAAGAAAAGTGCTGAAAACGCTGTACTGTTTTTAAGTTACTCACAAATAAAATCTATGTTTAATTAGGGGAATAAACTTTATAATAAACGCCATCTTCGTTAGGCTCAACATAAGTATTGATAAATGATTGAACAAGATAGCTCAGGCACGCTTTATATTGTCGCAACGCCAATTGGTAATTTAGCTGATATTAGTCAACGTGCATTAGCGATTTTAGCTGAAGTTGATATCATTGCTTGTGAAGATACTCGCCATACCAAAAAGTTACTTTCTGCTTTTTCTATTTCAAATAAAACCTTATCGTTACACGATCATAATGAGCGACAAAAACAAGATTACGTTGCCAGCTTATTGCAAGAAGGTAAAAATATTGCGTTAGTGTCTGATGCGGGTACTCCGTTGATCAGTGATCCGGGTTTCCACCTTGTTCGTCATTGTCGGCAATTAGGGTTAAAAGTATCGCCTATTCCTGGCGCTTGTGCCGCTATATCAGCGTTATCGGTGGCAGGTTTGCCAACAGATCGTTTTGCCTTTGAAGGCTTTTTACCATCAAAATCAGGTGCTCGCCAAGCCGTTTTAGCCGCCGTTGCCAATGAACCGCGCACTATGGTGTACTATGACGCACCTCGCCGAGTAATTGATACCGTTAAAGATGTTGTTGAAGTACTCGGCGGAGAGCGGTATTTGGTTATCGCTCGTGAATTAACCAAAACATTCGAAACGATATACTCTGATCAGGCAAGCAATATGTTAACTTGGTTAGAACAAGACCCAAATCAACTCAAAGGTGAAATGGTCTTAATTATTGAAGGAGCGAAAGTGCAAGAAAATGCATTATCGCCAGAAGTTGAACATACCCTTAAATTATTATTAAAAGAACTCCCTCCTAAAAAAGCCTGCGCTATTTGTGCTGACATTCATGGCTTAAATAAAAAAGTATTGTATGAGTTAGCATTGAGCTATAAGTAATTTACAACTCATTTTGGCGACATTGATTGAGTTTTACCCCATGTGGTAATAATGAGTTCTTGTTCTTTATTACTGTCTAAATTCAATATATTTTGCGATAAAGTGGGTATGTCAATAGGTGTAATTTTTGCTGATTTTTCATCTTTTAAACTCACGCCTACCCATGCATTTCTGCCTGCATTTTTCGCTGTATATAACGCTTTATCTGCGATATCGATACAATCTTGCCAAGAAACCCCATTAGGGTAATGACAATGAAAAGGAAAGGGAGCAAAGCCAATTGAACATGTTAATGAAAGCTCCAAACCTTCTTTAATGATAAATGGTTGTTCATTAACTATACGGCAAATACGATCGGCTATATTAGCTGCTAATTTACGAGAGGTTTCTCGAACAATGATGAGGAATTCTTCACCTCCCCATCTAACGAGGTAGTCGGTTTCTCTAGCTATTTTTTTCAAGCGTTGGGTAATTTCAATTAATACGATATCTCCTGCTTGATGGCCATATTGGTCATTGATTATTTTAAAATGGTCAATATCTATCAGAAGAAAGATTAAATCTGCATCATCAATTAAGGCGTTTTGTTCAGAGAAATTGTGATAGCGTCGACACGCTAATGCCATTTCGCTTGGCATGTTTCGGTCTAAAAATCGACGATTATTTATTCCTGTCAAAGGGTCTGTCACGCTAACTTGTGCGAGCGCTTGAGTTTTTTTCTCTAATTCTCTGGTTGTTTGCTCTAATGTTAAAGTACGCAGTCTAACTTGTTCTTCAAGAAACAGTTGATGTTTTTTATACCTTGCTGTTCTATATCGAATAAACAACAGAATGATAGTTATAGTGATTACGAAGACCAAATATGTAAACCAAGAATTTTGATACCAATAAGGCTTAACTTCGAGATATAAAAGCTGAGACTTTTTATTCCATTTTCCAGTCGTCATTGAACTTTGTAGCTCAAATTCATAATGGCCAGGAGGTAACATAGTAAAAGTAGCCACATTTTGTGCTGAATCTGTGCTGCTCCACTCATTATTGAGCCCCAATAACCGATAACGATACTTAACAGATTCCGCATTTATAAAGTCTAATGCACTAAATTCAATAGTAATTTTGTTTTGTTGTGCGGGTATTATAAAAGGAGTATTTTTTTTCTGGCCTAGCAATGGGTTTGTAAATACTTGATTACCAATAGTGAATCGTAAAAAAGCTGTCGGGGTTGAGGGAGTATTTACCTGCCAATTTTCTGGTTGAATAACGGTTAAACCGCCACTCCCGCCAAAGAGAATTTCTCCAGTAGATGTTTTGATAACGGCTTGGCGAAAATATGGTGCCAAAGACGAACCTTCTTGAGGTAACAATGACGATACCTGATAAGTTTCACTATCAATAACATCAATACCTGCTGTGCTACTAATCCATACTCTACCCTGATCATCCATTTGCATAGCGCGAATGACATTACTTGATAAGCCATGCTCTTTGCTGATATTAGTGAATGTTTTTGGATGTCTCTCTGAATTTCCTATATATATTCCAGAGTCTTCTGTAGCAATCCATAGCCTTCCTAAATCATCATAAAATAAGCTAGAAATATAACTTTGCTTAAAAGGAGGATTTTCGTCACTCGTTTGAGGGAGTTGGTAGACTATATTTCCTTGTTCATCGAACCAGATAATACCACTCCACGTACCAACAATGGTTTCTTTATAAGGGGTTTTACTAATAATAGATATTCTATGATCGATTGATTCATCACTAGGGGATATAAGTTGCTTTTCATAGAATAAGGCTGATGAATCAATGTTGAAACGCCAGAGACCATCAGTGCCACCAGCCCAAAGGTAGTCATTTTCTAAAAATACTGAGCCTGTGTATGAATCCGTGTTACGGTTCTTTGTATCTAATCGCTTCAGCTGTTTATCTTCATATTGATATATCCCCCAATTGCTGCCTATAAATGCTTTGCCTGATGGATGATTAGTAAGTGTTTCAATTGCTCCGCCAGGTAATGATGTTTTCGGTGTATTTGGATCAACCTCAATATGTTCTATTAGGCCCAACCTTGGATCAACAATATCAACTCCATTAGCTCGGAGGCCCAGCCATATATTACCTTGAGGGTCTTCAGATAAAGCATTAATATTGATATCTGAGATCCCATTTAAACGTCCAGTATCACCAAATATTGTTTTGATTGCTGTTTGTTTTGGGTTGTAAAGGCTTAAACCTAAACTCGTGCCAAGCCAAACTAATCCGTTTTTTGATAGATAAATTTTCCAAATTTCATCATTGGCGATGCTAGAGCCAAGTAGGCGATTATGCTGCATTCTTATGGAACTGTTATCCTTGTTATTTAGTTGAATAATGCCTTTACCATAACTACCAAGCCAAACAACGTCAGGAGAAATCTCAGCGATAGAATAAATCCACTCTTGAGAGAAATTGGGGATGATAGGCTTTGAGATATTCATTGTTGTGTCAATGATTAATACACCACTTCGAGGTGTAGCAACCCATATATTGCCATCACTTGTTTGAAGAAGTGCTGATACTCTCTGGTTATCTAATAAGTGCTCTGATAAATCGAATAATGAGAAAGAGTTATCATTAGATTTTTTATAATAAAGGCCTTTGCTTGTGCCTAACCAGACAGTGTTATTTTTAGCAGAAACAATACTAAAAATTCGTAAGCTAGGATCCGCTTTCAATTGTTTTTGTAAGTAATGTTCTACTTGCAAATTTTGTGTGTTTAGCCTGAATAAGCCGTTTTCAGTATTTGCCCATACGTGCGTTTCTTGGTTATATTTTTCTATTGCAACAGTAAAAACTGAGAGTGATTGCTCGGGTATTAGTGCAAAGGGATGGTATTGGCGTGTATTGGGATTAAAAGCGATAAGACCTTGATTTGTTGCTAGCCATAAAGTTTCATTCCCATCACTTACCATTGAACTTATATGTATATCTAAACCATTATATTTTGATGTGATGTGTTCAAAAGACGAACCATCAAAACGAGCAAGGCCTTCAGTTGTAACAACCCATAAGAAACCTACATTATCTTCGGCTATGGAGGAAACCGTTCCGAGAGGCAATCCTTGTTTGACAGAATAATTCGTGAATATTTGATCATGCCATTGCCAACGTTCGTCACTCATTAAGTGAGCAGCACTTGCTGATAAATGAAATATTATCAAGGAGATATAAACGAAAAAAGTGAGTAATTTATACATATAACTATTTTTAGAGTATTTCTATCACTTAAATTTAAAAGAATATTGTTAATGAATGCATGTTAACGACTAATTAAAGAGACTACTACTTTTATGAGTAGTTAGTTTAATGTGGTCTAATCTCATCCATCTATCTTAAGAATAAAAGGGGTTTGGTTAAATAGTTTGTTACATATAATTCATTGCTAATTGTTATTGTTTGTTGGTGATTACCTATTCAATTATATAAGGTGAGTAATCAGAACAGGTAACTTAGGATACAGTATGTATAATCAACAATTAGCTCAAATTCTACAATGTTTTCTGTTTGTCATTCTTTTATGTGTGCAAGGATGTGGCTCAGGTGACGATGATAAAACGTCCTCAATACCGCCAACACAAAATTTACAACCATATCTTTATCAACAACCGCTAACGCACAATGATGGTTGGCAAACAGCTCATCTGAGTGAATTTTCAATTGATGTTGCTACTTACGAATCTTTAGTTAAAAAAATTGCCGACGGTGTGCAAGGTTATCAACATATTGATTCAGTGATGGTGGTCAAAAGTGGCAAAATTATTTTCGATGAAAATTTTCGCACAACATTAGATATTGCTGACGGCTGGGCAAATAATCGTGACATTAATTTACATATCTTAAACTCAGTGACCAAAAGCTTTGCTTCAGCACTGATTGGTATCGCGATTGATCAAGGATATATCGACAGTGTAGATGTTAAAGTGCATGACTTTTTTCAGCATAAATTACCTGTCAACAACTGGTCAGTAGAGAAAGAAAATATCACGTTGAAAAACTGGCTTACCATGCGTCACGGTTACTTGTGGGATGAATGGAATGTCTCCTATCTCGACAGTAGCAATTTAAACAGTCAGATGAATAATGCCAGTGATCCTATAAACTTTTTATTAAGTCGGCCAATGGCAACTACGCCTGGGCAAACCTTTGCATATTCAACAGGTGTTTCTTTTGGTTTAGGTCGATTGCTAGAGCATGCAACCGGACAAAGCGTTACCAGCTTTATGGAACAAAACTTGTTTGCACCCTTAGGCATTGAAAAATACACCTATTGGTCGCTTGATGGTCAACTGCATACTGGCAGCGCTTTGTATTTAGCGCCGCGAGACATGGCAAAGTTTGGTCAACTTTTTCTAAATAAAGGGCAATGGCAAGGCCAACAAGTGATCAGTAACGCTTGGGTGGAAGAATCGACTACGCGCTATCATGATGCGGGCTCATGGGGCTATGGCTATCAATGGTGGAGTACCAGCTTTTCTGTCAATGGCCAAGAAATAAACAGCTTTTATGCTGATGGTTTTGGCGGGCAATATATTTTTGTTGTGCCTGAACTTGATGCGGTTATCGTTTTTACAGGACGCGCTTATCAACCGGGCGACATGGAAGAATATCGCGTGCGCCAAGCACTAGAAAATGAAATATTACCGAGTTTGCTATAACGACGAATTTTATTGGTGGTGCTCAAAAGATTAAGGTAGAATGCGCGCCGAGTTGACGAGACAATCGCTGCCTAATTTGCCTTTGGTATTTTTAGGGGGAGGAAAGTCCGGGCTCCAATGAGCAGGGTGCAAGGTAACGCCTGGGGGGCGCGAGCCTACGACAAGTGCAGCAGAGAGAAGACCGCCGATGGCTTTCTTTATTTATAAAGTTAGCACAGGTAAGGCTGAAAGGGTGCGGTAAGAGCGCACCGGACCACTGGTAACAGTTGGTTGCAGGGTAAACTCCACCTGGAGCAAGACCAAATAGGGTTTCATGACTATTTTAACGAAAGTTTAAATAGTATAAGCGTGGCTCGCGTGGAAACCGGGTAGGTTGCTTGAGCTATAAAGCGATTTATAGCCTAGACGAATGGTTGTCACTTTTCTTTATTTCGGTAAAGAGAAGACACAGAACCCGGCTTATGTGTCGACTCACCAATTTTAGTAACCGCTTGCTTATTTAAACAATAATCGAGCGGTTTGCTGAAACTCTTTCTTATCAAATCGTTACGCTAGAAAATTGGTATATGTTATTACTGATTATTTCTTGAGGTTTCAACCATTTCTTTTATATCAATCAAAATTTTTCTACTTTAATTAAAGCTTTTACTGGCAACATGTAACGGTACAATTCAAAAGCCCCTTTAGCATTGTTCATTCACTTATCTGATTTATGTTTTAAGCAATTTGGTAATTTTTTTATAGTTTTTACCAATTGGAACGGTTTGCTGACTACTCATCTTCATCGTGCTATTTTCAATTTCAATAATATGGGTTTTTTGCACAATAAAAGATTTGTGCGTGCGAATAAACGTTGATTCAGGGTGTATCAGATCCGCCTCGAAAGACCTCAGGGTTCGCGGCGTTAAGTACATTTTGTTTTGTGCCCATACTTTCACGTAATTACCGTAGGCTTCAAAAAACACAATGTCAGCAATGTTTAGTTGAATGAGTTTTTTGTCTACTTTGATAAACAAGGTGTCGTCATTTTTGTTTAAAACGTTTGTTGCCACCTCGTCATGGTGAAAGACTTGTTGATTCTGCCGAGTTAGTTGGTGATGTTGATGTGCCTTATTCGCCGCTTTTAAGAAGCGTTCGAATCTAAACGGTTTATGCAAATAATCACAAACATCCAATTCAAAACTTTCCAATGCAAAGTGTTTATGGGCCGAGGTAATTATCACGATAGGCTTGTTGGTCAGCACTCGTAGTAACTCAATGCCAGATAGTTTTGGCATATTGATATCAAGAATCAGCAAATCTATTTTATGTTGATTGAGATGTTCAAGAGCGTCGACCGCGGAATAATACTGCCCAACTAAATTAATGAACGGTAATTCTGCTAAATAGTCCAGAATTATTTCATGTGCCAACGGCTCATCGTCAATTATCACTGTTGTGAGTTTTGTCATCTCAGCTATTCTCTTCGTGCTAGTACGGCACCTTCCGTTAGATCTATCTTTAAATTGGCGACGAAGTGCGTATTGTTGTTATCAAGAGTTAGTTGATGTTTATTTGGGTAAATTAGCGCCAAACGGCGTCGTAAATTAGACAAACCAACGCCTTCTTTTCTATCTGAGGTGGTTAAAATATTGTCTTTAGTTATTGAATTTTCACAAATAAAACTTAACTCATTGTGCTTCACACGTAAGGTAAGCGTTAGGTGTCCGTTGCCAATTGTTGGCTCTATTCCATGTTTAAAGGCATTTTCTATTAAAATAATTAACAATAATGGAGCAATGGGTGTTTGTGGCTCATCAATGTCAAATGTTGTCTCTATCGTTATGTTGTGGTTTAAACGAATGCTTTGCAAATTAATATAATCATTCAAATAGTCAACTTCTTCCTCCATCGTTACCCATGGTTCTTGGCCACGATAAACAACAAATTGCATTAGTTGCGCGAGTTGCATAACGACTTCGGGTGCTTGTTCTGATTTCTTCCGGCAAAGGGCATACAAGTTATTCAATGTGTTGAAGAGAAAGTGAGGGTCAATTTGCTGCTTGAGGAAGCGAAGTTCAGTTTGGGTGTTTTCTTTTTCCAATACAGTTAATAAGCTACTTTTTTTGTGCCATTGAGTCACTAAGATTATTGGTAAACTTACCACCATGATTGCCAGAAATACCCGTCCGTTTTGCCAATCGAAAGCATCGGCCTCTACGGCTGGAATTATAGGCTCGGCCATTCGGTTGATTGGTAGTAAAAGAAACAACTCAATTAAAACTGGGTATAAAATGACTAACACACTCAGCACTGAGCAGAAATAGATCAGTAACCCTCTTTTTTCTAAGACAATTTTTATTAATACATGGTGATTGAGCCAATAAAAAATAAAGCCACAAAAAAACAAACAAAAAATTTGAATTGCTACCCATAATGTCAACCATGGTTGTTTTAACACTTCAGCGAAATTAATCACCGTTTGAACCGAGTTGCTTTGATACCACAAGGGTAAGTCGGAGCTAATTAACAAAGCGGCATACACAGCAACCACGCTAAGAAAAAATAAAAACAGCTCGTCTAAACCAATTTTTTTAAAGGCAATGCCGGTTAAATTAAGTGTCGTTAGTTTAATGCTGGTAAAAAGTATTAGTTCTAATCCTAAAGCACAGAAAAGGAGGAAACTTGCTTGGTTGATATCGATTTCAAAATAACTGCTGTTTGCATTTGTCCAAACGAAAAGTAACAGTGGATAAACAATAAAACAGATGATCCACCCGAACTGATATAAAGGTTGTTTTAGAACAGCTTTAAGTGAGCGTTGAGTTATTTTGAAACCGAGAATCGGTAATAAATAGAAGCTGTTGTTCGCTATATGTTTGCCATATTCCAGCCATGAATTACTGGTAAGTTGCACTAAACTTAAAGCGCAGATCAAGGAAAAAAAGAGCCATTCATCCCGCGTTGTCAGGTAGTTGTTTACTGTGTTTCTTATATTTTGCATTGCAATAGCATGTCCATAAAACGAAGGCTTGTCATCACCAAAATGACGAAAGGCGATAATTTAGTGTCAAAGGCAAAATGACTGCTTTAGTCATGACATATCCATCTTATGACATCCTTTGGTTTTATTAAACAAAGTACCTATTTAAGCTGTGGGCAATATTAATGTACGAAGGTAATAACCATGGTCAATGTATTAACTAAATCAATATTGTTCACAGCTTTGACATTGAGTGCAATATCTTGTTCTAGCACTCCACTGGCGGGCAAACAGGTAGATGCAGTCATCAGCCAATATTCAATGTGCAACACCTACAAAAACAGTGTTTGCAAGGTGGATTTTCACCCGCAACAAGAATTTGCTGCTACTTCAAGTTTCGATCCAGAAGTGAAAATTTGGCGCAGAAGTGATGGTGAAATTGAACGAACCTTAGTTCATTCTGATGGTGTGCCAGCATTAGATTTTAGTGACGATGGCAACTATTTAGCCACAGGCAGTTATGATAAAAAGGTACGGATTTGGCAAATAGCCAACGGGCAACTAGTAAAAACTCTTGATGGTCATACTAATATGATTTGGGGCGTTGTTTTTAGCCCTGATGGCAAAAATCTGGCGAGTGTTGG
>DAINNQ010000074.1:0-9560 GCA_036735825.1 Alteromonadaceae bacterium
CATTATCTAACACATATTTTTGATAAGGAATTACCGTTTTCTCAAGTTCAGCAGGCACTTGCTCAACAAAGGTAACACCCACGATTGATGGAATGTTAACGGCTGATTCAACTTGATTGGCTGTTTGTTGACAGCCCGAGAGACATGCTAACAATAATGGGATTGTCCAATTCTTCAAATGTGTACTCCTTTTTATGTGCGCTTAATGATGTTCCAGATAGTTTGGGCTATGGTTATTGGTTATGTTTATTGATAACGTAAAAATAAAGTCATCGGATAAAATTCACTTTTATCCGATATTTAATCTATGTATTTTACTTTAAAAACCAACTGCTTGAATGCTCACTTCAGTTACTTTGCCATATTTTTTAAGCTTTTCACGAATTTGCTCAGCTTGGCCAATGACCACAAACTGTAAATTATCTTGTGGGAAATAGTCACTGATCAGTTGTTTGGTTTTGTCGATTGTTAACGAATCTACTTGTTGTTCAAAAGTATTGATATAACTTTCATCAAATTGGTAGCCGTACATATTCACTAGCAAAGCAGCAAGGTCGGTTGAGGTTTCAAATTTAGGTGGAAACTGTCCTTTTACATATGCTTTAGCCGACGTTAAGGTTGCGTCATCAATGCCTTTTTCCCAGAGTCTTGCGTAGGTTTTTAACGCTAAGTCTATCGCTTCAATCGTGGTTTCTGTTTTGGTGAAAGTTGAAATTGCAAAGCTTCCATCCTGGCTATAAGAGCTAAAACGGCTTCTTGCACCATATGTTAAGCCTGCGTTGACACGAAGCTCATCATTTAACCAAGAAGTAAATCGTGCCCCTAAAATAGTATTGATCACCGAAATACCAACACTGTCGGCGTTGCCACGACGAATCCCTTTTCCACCAATGAGAAACGTTGATTCACGTGCATCGGCTTTGTCGACTAACAACACGTTAGCTTGCGTTGGTTTTGCTGTGTTAGCAATAGCGATTTGTTCAATGGCTGTTGTATTTTTCCATTCGCCAAACAATTGATTAAGCTGGGTTTTCATTAATTGACTATTAAAATCGCCCACCACAATTATTGCGCTATTATTTGGCTGATACCATTGTTGGTAATGCTGTTTTATATCAGACAAAGTCAAGGCTTCAATAGATTGCGTATCTCCTTGAACAACAGCGCCGTAACCCATGTCACCAAAAACTAAGCGATTAAAATAGTTATTGATCACCGAACGTGGGCTTTCTTTATCTTGTTGTAAATTAAGTAAATGACGTTGCTTTAATTTATCAAATTCATTGTCATCAAATCTCGGGGCTACCACGATATCTTTAATAATCGTTAAAATTTGTGCGCTGTCTTTACTGGCAAAAGAAGCACCTACTGTAGCAAACTCAAGATTAGCATCGCTAAAGATATTGGCACCAACAAAATCAACGGCTTGATCGAGTTCATTTTTGGTTAAAGCTTGCGTACCTAAGGTTAAATTGCGCGCGGTAAAATAATTTAAGCCCGCTTGTTTACCATCAGCAACGGCACCTGCTTTAACGACAACACTGACATCAATAAGTGGAACTTCTTTTTGTTCCATCAAATACACTGTCAGACCATTTTCTAGCGTGACTTTTTCATATTGAGGTAAGGTGTACTCGGCATGACTCGAAAAACTGATTGCTGCCAGTGATGCGAATGCTATTGAGAATATGTGTTTAAAGATCCGCATCATTGCTGTCCTCCGTTGAAGATAATACACCAACCGTTCTGTTGGCTTTTCTTAAATACTTTTTAGCTGCAGCTTGAATATCTGCCAACGTCACCTTCGAATATTCTTCTGGCGCATTAAATAGTTTTTTATAATCGCCAAAATACATTTGGTAACTGCCGATAGTGTTTGCCTTACCGTTAATGGTTGCCATTTGACGATAAAAATTCACCAATTTAGTATTTTTTACTTTTTGTAATTCTTGCTCAGTCACGCCATTTTTCATCACCTGATTAACTTGCGCTATGATTGCTTTTTCTAATTGCTCTGCTGAAACATCTTTGGCGGCTACGGCGTAGATATAGAACAAGTTAGGATCAATAGACTGAGGTTGATAAGTAAAGATTGAACTGGCAATTGGTTGATCATTGATTAACGCTTTTTGTAAGCGCGAACTATCACCCGTAGCCAAAATGTCACTTAAAATATCTAACGCATAATAATCTTGATCTTGGGTATTAGGAACGTGATACGCCATTAAAATATTAGGGGTGGTTACCGATTTTTTCTGTAAATAAACACGTCGTTCGCCTTTTTGTTCAGGCTCAACCGTATGGACTTTTTTAGGCGCAGGTTGAGAAGGAATAGGCTCAAAATATTGTATCGCAAGTTTCTTCACTTGCTCAACAGTCACATCACCGGCAATAACAACCACAGCATTATTGGGTGCATAATAGGTTTTATAATATTGCTTTAAATCTTCTAGCGTCCAATTATCAATGTCAGATTGGTGACCGATAACTGACCAACTATAAGGATGCGCTCGAAATGCGGCATTTTTAACTTCTTCTGAAATGGCGCGAAAATTAGAATTTTCCAACCCCGTACTGCGCTCAGAAGTCACCACACCTCGTTCACTCTCAACCATTTTTTCATCAATGGCCAAATTCGCGATTCGATCAGCTTCTAAATCAAACATAGTTTCTAATGCTGATGATGGAAACCAATCCGTGTATACCGTTAAATTCTCCGTAGTGTAGGCATTATTACTTCCACCTGCCGCTTCCATAGTTCGGTCAAACATTTTCGGGCCATATTTTTTCGCACCATTGAACATCATGTGTTCAAAAAAATGAGACAAACCAGTAATGCCTGGATACTCATTACGAGATCCGACTTCCCAGAATAAATACATATTGGCATTAGGAATGGAATGATCTTCTAATACCATAATTTTCATGCCGTTTTTCAACGTAAATGTTTTGATATCTTCAACACTAGTGGTTGCTTGCGCTTGCCCAAAAGAAAATGAAAATACCAACACAACGATAGCCCAAAAAGACTTCATTTAATTGCTCCCTGACTACTATGCTTGTAGTTTAAAAATGGTTTAATAATAAAAGTTGATAACAAAAATTTAACATGATTTAAAAAAGTAATCTCTAAATATAGTTCAATTGTATAAAATATAAGGTGAAATTATTAAATGAGAGGCAGAATAAGCAAATTACACACTGATCAAAATGAACAAAATGAACAAAACCGAAAAATACAAAAAGCTAGCACACAGAGGATGGTGCAAATGTTATGTGTAAGGCTTAGGGGTTAACCTTCTTCTTAATCGAATAATATAAATCACCAAGACGATAAAGAAGAATGTTAAGCATGTTAGCGCGAGCGTTAAATTTTTCACTTTATCTTCTTGAACAAGAATGTTTTTCACCATATCCGATTTTAATGAGCTATGAACACTTTCACGATCAGCAATCGTTTGTTTGAAACTTTCTTCCATCTCATTAAAATAATTTTCATTATCATTTCTCGCTTGGTTTAGCAGTATTTGATATTTTTTCTCCAACCAATGATTGGCTGATTTATGATCTTCTGTGGTTTTATAAGCTTCAAAAAAACTGTCATAAACATCGACTAACGTCGCCTGTATTTTTTCTTCTTCTGTAATTGTTAATGCTTGCTGCAAATCTTCAAAACCTAGCGAAATATTGCCACTTTTAACAAGTGACAGCCCTTTGTTTAATAAACAAATAGCTTGAGTATATTTATCATGGGTTTTAGCGGCGGTTTCTAAACACTTTTCTGCTCGTTCAATCGCTAAAGTGTAATTTTCATATCTTAAGAAATAGTCTGATAAATTGGCATAAACCGACGTTAGCAGGCCAATATCATTTGAGGCGATAGCATATTCTTGCGCTTTGACAAAAGCATTCAATTCTTCGTCTTTATCACCTAATTGGCTATAGATAATCGCTCGATTTAAATAGTTTATCGCGATAATTCGCACGCTTTTACGTGCCATTTTATTTTGCATCTCAATGGCTTTATCTGATGCCCTCAATGCCATAGGGTAATCTTTTCGGTCGATATAAAGCACAACCAAATTATTATAAATTGATACGAGCCGTTTGATATTGTTGGCTTGTTCATAAAAAGTTAAGGCCGATAAAAAATCTTGTAACGATTGACTACTATGACCCAACTTACTGTTAAAAATAGCGCGATAGGATTGCGCACTCGCGATAACTTCTTGGTAATTTAACGGTTCTGCAATTTCTAATGCTTTATTTGAATCTTCTAAACCTTTAAGAAAACGACCTTGTTTTAATGACATGATGGCTTGTTGTTCGAAATATCGACTCAAAATCCAGTCATTTCCTTTTTTTACCCCCAATAAATGTAGCTCATTGATTTTTTCATTTAATTTTTCAAAATCTGACAATTCATAATAAACAGCGATATACGCTAATATTTCAGCAACTTGATATTCAATATCTAATTCAGCCACTCCTGAGAGGGTTAATGCCTCAAGTTGTTGCTGAGCTAATTCGACATCAAATTCTGCATTTTGGCTGATATCTAATAATTGTTTTCCTTGCGGTGTACTTTTCATTAACGAAAAGGGATCAAAATCATCATTTGCAGAAACAAAGCTGCTAGTAAAAAGGCTAGTCAACAGACTTACGTTCAAAACCATTTTTACTAAACGTTTATTTAATACCACTAACATTAGCACCCTATTTTTTATTTTTATGTTAACTACTCACTTGATACGAAGAACATACCAAGGTGAAAACGGTTTATTGTCTCACTCATTAACTATAGTTAACTATTTAAATTTCTCTCATCAGGATAAAAAATAGGCGATATTTATTAAAAATAACTTGCCTTTGTTAAATTTTGATATCAATATGATATCACTTTAAACTTTTCTTGGAGAAAAGCATGTTCACAGAAAATGAAATAAAGGCGCCTAATGGCATTTTGGTTATTTTTATTTTATTGGTATTACAAGGTGGCAGTATTGCTGTTTTCGTTAATGCTGCAATGATCGAATCACCACTTCAAATTATCATTGGCCTGCTTGCCATCATTGCTATTTTCATTTGTTGGTTTGGTTTCTTTATGGTGAATCCTAAAGAAGCTCGAGTATTACAACTTTTTGGAAAATACGCAGGAACAGTGCATGACGCTGGTCTTCGTTGGGCGAATCCTTTTTACACCAAAGCACGTGTTTCAATGAGAGTTCGTAATTTTGAAAGCGGTAAGCTAAAAGTCAATGACAAAAATGGTAATCCAATTGAAATCGCAGCTGTCATAGTTTGGGAAGTAGTCGATACAGCTGAAGCTGTTTTCCAAGTGGATGATTATGAAGATTTCGTGTCAATACAAAGTGAGTCGGCTCTTCGTAACTTAGCAACAAGTTATGCCTATGATCATCACGAAGACGATGATATATCATTACGAAGTAATCCCTCAGAAATATCTGAAGCGTTAAAAGCCGAAGTGCAAGAGCGATTAGGTAAGGCAGGTGTCAACGTTATTGAGTCACGAATTAGTCATCTTGCTTATGCGCCTGAAATTGCAAACGCCATGTTAAGACGCCAACAAGCTATGGCAATTATCGCGGCACGTAAGAAAGTGGTTGAAGGCGCGGTTGGCATGGTAGAAATGGCTCTGCAAAGTTTAGCGGAACGAGAAATTGTTGAGCTAGATGCAGAACGAAAAGCCGCCATGGTCAGCAATTTACTTGTGGTATTATGTAGCGATGAAGCAGCCCAACCGATAGTGAATGCAGGTAGCTTATATTAAACAATATCAGGAGGTTTAATTACCTCCTCTATTTTTTATCTAAAATTCAGAGGTTATTGTGGCTAAAAAAGCCTATCCACTTAGAATCAATGAAGAAATACTCAATGCTATGCAGCAATGGTCTGATGATGAGCTGCGCAGTTTAAATGCTCAAATAGAATATGTGCTCCGTGATGCGTTACGCAAAGCGGGTCGTAGCAAGCCCAAGCCCATAGAACCTATTATTGATGTAGACGAAGAGCATGGCGATTAATCGGCAGAAATTATGATTAATCGCTACGCCCTTATTACAGTAACCTAATTCAAAATCATTGCTACTTTTGCTGTTGCTGTTGTTTGTGCTGTTGTTATGGTTATTGCTGAATTAGTTGTCAATGATTCACTCCCCTGCAAATATTTAACGTTTACCTACATCAAGCCAAAAAGATTAAAACCATTCAAAATATCGTAAATAAATTACAAACCTAAACTTTACCTGTTTTCTACTAGCTTCATTTTTCGACCCAAATTTCAGACAAAAAAAAGCCGACAACAAGGTTATCGGCTTATTAGCTATGAGGAAAGCTAGAATATACAAATTATTACAACAAGCGTCCGTTAAGGAACGGTAAGAATTATAGAACGAGCGTATAACCTTTGTAAAGCCATTTATGTAATTTTATTTCATAATCGTAATAAAATTTTATAATTTATTGGCTTTAGGCATAAAAAAAGCCTTTTCAATCATGAAAAGGCCAAATATGAGCATGTGCTACTACCTTAAGGGTTGAACATAACACCATGGCATTATGTTCTTGTTAGCGCATTTGTGTCTATTGACCCTAATGCGCCTGCTCCCAGTTATCGCCTATACCAGCTTCGGCAATTAATGGTACTTTTAGCGTGACAGCCGCATTCATGATCTCTACTAATTTTTCTGTGGTTTGCTCTACAATGTCTTGATGAATTTCAAAAATCAATTCATCGTGTACTTGCATAGTCATTTTAATACGATCATCTTGTTGCGCTTCTATCCAGTGATCCACCGCCAACATCGCTTTTTTAATAATATCGGCTGCTGTTCCTTGCATTGGCGCATTTATCGCTGCTCGTTCAGCACCTTTTCTGCGCATAGCATTTTTAGATTTAATTTCAGGTAAATACAAACGTCGCCCAAATAACGTTTCAACATAGCCTTGCTCTGTTGCTTGTTCGCGAGTTTCATTCATATAAGTTTGAATTTTAGGATAACGCTGAAAGTATTTATCCATGTATTCTTGCGCTTGATGACGAGCAATACCCAGTTGCTTTGCTAAACCAAATGCTGACATACCATAAATTAACCCAAAATTTATCGCTTTAGCACTGCGACGTTGATCGCTGGTTACTTCAGCTAAGGTTACATCAAAAATTTCTGCGGCAGTTGCTTGGTGAACATCACGACCTTCGGCAAAAGCGGCAACTAATCCAGGGTCATCACACAGGTGCGCCATAATACGCAGTTCTATTTGTGAATAATCTATCGCGACAATTTTATGATGTTCAGGCGCAATAAACGCTAACCGTACTTTACGACCTTCTTCACTGCGAATAGGAATATTTTGCAAGTTAGGATCTGTTGACGATAAACGGCCTGTGGCAGCAACGGCTTGATGATACGAGGTATGAACTCGGCCAGTTTGAGCAGCAACCATTAATGGCAATTTATCTGTATAGGTAGATTTTAATTTTGCTAAGCCCCTATTTTCTAATATCACTTTCGGTAAGGGATAATCCAGCGCTAACTCTTGAAGCACTTCTTCAGCGGTAGACGGCGCGCCTTTAGGCGTTTTTTTGATCACAGGAATTTTTAAATCTTCAAATAAAATTTTCTGTAACTGTTTAGGCGAACTTAAATTAAAACTTTGTCCGGCAATGTTATGCGCTTCAACTTCGAGTTCTTGCAAACGTGTACCTAACGATTGGCTTTGCTCTGCCAGCAAGTCACTGTCAATTAGCACCCCGTGTTGCTCCATTCTCGCCAACACTGGCAATAATGGCATTTCAATTTCATGAAAAACAGATAATTGACCTTTCAATTTAGCTAACTTGGGGAAAATCGCTTGATGCAACCGTAAGGTAATATCTGCATCTTCCGCCGCGTAAAAGCCCGCTTTTTCAATATCAATTTGATTGAAAGTTAACTGTTTTGCACCTTTACCTGCAATATCTTCAAAATGAACGGTTTTATAACCTAAATATTTTTCAGCCAAAGCATCCATGTTATGACGTGTAGCGACGCTATTTAAACAGTACGACTCGATCATAGTGTCAAAGTCGATGCCCTGCAGGGTGATATCGTAATGAGACAAAACATTCGCGTCATATTTTAGATTTTGTCCTACTTTCGCTAATGAAGGACTCTCTAACAAAGGCTTTAACTGCTCAAGAACCCATTGACGATCAAGTTGTTCGGGCGCATCAAGATAATCATGAGTTAAGGGTACATATGCTGCCTTTCCTGCTTCAACAGCAAAAGAAACACCAACAAGCTCTGCTTGCATGTAATCAACACTTGTTGTTTCGGTATCAAAAGCAAAGTATGGCGCGTTCGATAATTTTTCTAACCAAGCATTGAAATCCTCTTTGGTTAAAATGATGTCATAGTCTGTCTCAATATTCGCATCTACCACCACCTCTTCAACGTCATCATCTGGCAAACTGCTAGCTGATTGCTCGCCTGTTTGCTCCGATGAGCCATTGTTTAAATCAGCTAATAATCGACGTAATTCATACTTTGTATAAAGCTCTGTCAGTTTTTCAATATTGGGAGCACTTGGCTGAAGCTCATCCACCGTTTGCTCCAATTCAACATCAAGTTTAATGGTCGCTAGTTGATATGACAGAGGTAAAAACTCAATTGCTTCTCGAAGGTTTTCGCCAATTTTACCTTTAACTTTATCCGCATTGGCGATAACGTTTTCTAACGTTTCGTGTTCTATTAACCATTTCACGGCCGTTTTAGGGCCACATTTATTTACCCCAGGAATATTATCAACCTTGTCACCCATCAGAGCGAGGTAATCAATAATTTGATCGGCACGAACACCAAATTTCTCAATAACGCCAGCTTCGTCCATTTTCACGTTCGTCATAGTGTTAAACAAGGTGACATGCTCGCTAACCAGTTGAGCCATATCTTTATCACCAGTAGAAATAACAGTTTCAATGCCCTTTTGAGTTGCTTGATGCGCCAAAGTACCAATCACATCGTCTGCTTCCACACCTTCAATGACCAATAAAGGCAAACCCATAGCTTCAACAATTTCATGAATAGGCGCAATTTGGCTACGTAAATCATCAGGCATAGGGGGGCGGTTTGCTTTATATTCTGGATACATATCATTGCGAAATGTTTTGCCTTTGGCATCAAAAACTACCACAACATTGCCGTTTGGGTAGTCTTTATTCAAACTTCGCAGCATATTAAGTACGCCAGTTATTGCTCCTGTAGGTTGGCCATCTTTAGTGGATAACGCTTGTAAATAAGGCACATGATAAGCACGAAAAAGATAAGAGGAACCATCAACAAGAATAAGAGGTGATAAAGCTGGAGTAGTCATGATTTTTAACGATTGAAAACAAATTTTGCGTAGCATGACATATAACACAATGACACTCTAGCACTTACACTATAATTCCATGCTAAATAGCTCGAAAATTGTGGATAACTTTGTTGAAAAGCAGCACGTAAAACCACAATGAATAAAATTCAAGATGGGCAATTGTAATTTAACTAGTTGTATTATAA
>DAINNQ010000075.1:0-9552 GCA_036735825.1 Alteromonadaceae bacterium
TATAATTTTAAAATCAAAAAGGATTTTCATTTGCTTTACCACTTGAGGTCCTAATATGCTAAAAAAGTTTTACCACTACCTTTCTTTCCGCTTTCTCTGCTGTTTTTCTATAGCTTTTTGCGCCTCAGCCACTGCAGACGAAATTCTTATTTATATTCGTGACGATGTTTACAACGATTACCTCAATTTTGTTGACGGCAGAAATGTGTTAGCGATAGATAATTTTTCAGGAAAAACGATTCGTCGCGACGTGGTTGATATGATCATCGCTCAGCAAGCATTAAAACTTGGTGGATTTGAACACCGCTTTACCTATGCGGCGGGAAAACTTAACTTTCGTAATACCAAAATGTTACAAGCAGGAAAGCTCCTGATAAGTTTTGATTCATACTGGCTTTCAGATGCACAAGCGTTGAGTAAAGATATTTATATCTCTGATGCGGTGATCAGAAAAGGCGAATACATTGCTGGCATTTATACCAGCCCAAACAATGAAAAAGTTTTAAATGTTAAACAACTAGATGATCTGAAAACTCTCACTTCTGTTTCCACCCCTAAATGGCGTACAGATTGGAAAACGCTCGAAGCCCTACCGATTAAAGAATTAGTGCGCGAAGATGAATGGTTAAGCCAAGCACGAATGGTTAACCTTGGCTGGATTGATTTTATGCTAATGGCATTTCATTCAACCCCTGATAAATCATTCGCTTTAGATAAAATCAATCTGATCCCTGTTAAAGGGATAGGGATAGAATTAAAAGACAGTCGTCATTTTGTTATCAGCAACAAGCACCCTTTAGGCAAACAAGCTTTCAGAGCAATCAATAGTGGTTTGCAGAAATTACGTGAAACAAAAAGAATAGAAAAAGCCTATACACAAGCTGGATTTTTTGTCGATCAGAAGAAAATTAACATCATTAATAAGTAAAATATTCGCCTTAAAAAAGCCTTCTGTTTTTGTCAAAAATCGTTGATTATTCTTTAACAAATATGTAATATATGCGCCCTATTATTTACGGAAATAATCCACCAGCTAAGGAATAGCTATGTTCAAATATTGGTCGCTAAAAAAATACGGTACCAAATTTCTACCTACGTTAGAAAAGCAATTTGGTCAGCATAACTTTTATACTCCTTCACAAGTTCGCTCTACGGTTTATTGTAAAAATTTTGATCCCCAATTTTTACCTTTAGCTTACGTGTTATTCGTTGAACCTAAGTTACTTAATGAATTGTTAGCAAAAGAGTTTCCACAAATAGACATTGAAAAGTACAAACGCGAAATCCTCGAGTATTTAGACAGAAAAAGTTACTCTGGTTATCTAAGTGTACTGGAAAATATCGTTGCTTAATATCTAAGATTTCTTCCAATGCTTTGTAATATTACTTAGCACGATGGCTTAGTAATATTTTGAGCAACCAAACAATCGTGTGAATATGTGGTCAAATAAGTTAATATTTATTTGACCATTTTTTTATTACTGATTTCGCGCTTTTTATGTCAATACAAATTAACTCAAATCCACTTCAAGCTATTGCTTGGCAAAGTAAACCATTTAACGAACTTACGGTAGATGAATTATATGATGCGCTTAAATTGCGTATTGATGTTTTTGTTGTTGAACAAACCTGCTATTACCCAGATCTTGATGATTTAGATCGCCATCCTCAAACACTGCATTTATTCTGTTATCAAAATAACGAAATGACAGCTTATTTACGAATATTGCCTCAAGGGTTAACGTATCAAGATCACCCATCCATCGGACGAGTGATCATCAAGGCATCGGCACGTGGCACGGGGTTATCGCATTTATTGATGAAACAAGCCTTAACGATTTGCGAGCAAGTTTATCCTGAGCAAACCATTAAAATATCAGCTCAGGCACACTTAGAGCACTTTTATAACCAACATGGTTTTATTAAATGTTCTGATATGTATCTTGAAGATGGGATTGAGCATATTGCTATGCTACAAACTCGCCAAGATAAATAAACGTATATTTTCTTCGGCTAAGATCACAATGCTAACAAAGCTAGAGATCATGCCCCAAAAGCGAAATCTTGTTGGGCCTTGTGATTGTGTAATACCGATACTATGCAATACTCGGCCAATAAAAAAACCAGCGCCTACCATGTGCAATAATAATGTCGCACTGCCATTTAATTCTGCACAAGCTAACAGTAGCATCACCAAAGGCGTATATTCAGCAAAGTTGCCATGCACTCGTATAGCTTGTGCTAAGGGCGCATGACCACCGTCACCAATTCCTGTTTTAAAATGATAACGTAACTTAATTATTCTTACCGCTAGCACGATATATAATAACCCCAGCAGCGATAAGTAAAATCCTGTAATCAATAATGTCGCCATTAAGCCTCCTTAAATTTTTTAAATTGATCAAGTAATCTAGCAATTAGTTCACTAGTTTTACTGTTAGTTTACTGTCTTTACAACATAAACCAAGTGGCAGAATCCCCCTTTTAGATGCGAAAAATGACAAAAGAAAAAGGCTTACCGTAGTAAGCCTTTTCGATTAACTGTTTATCTTTGTTATTAACTAACTAATTAGCTAATTTCTCTGCCAGTAATGCACTCACATCATCAACCGGTTGAGTTCCATCAATGGTTAAATATGTGCAAGCACCAGCGGCTGCTTCTGCTTGGTAATAATCAACAAGCGGTTTAGTTTGCTCATGATAAATATTTAAACGTTTACGCACTGTTGCTTCTTCGTCATCAGGACGGATAGCAAGATCTTCACCAGTTTCATCATCTTTACCTTCCACTTTTGGTGGATTATAAACGATATGATAAACACGGCCTGAGCCTGCGTGAACGCGGCGTCCCCCCATGCGTTCTACAATCACTTCATCTGGCACGTCAAACTCAATCACACTATCAACTGAAACGCCATTTTCTTTCATCGCGTCAGCTTGAGGAATAGTACGTGGAAAACCGTCCAATAAGAAACCGCCTTTACAGTCATCTTGCAAAATTCGTTCTTTAACTAAGCCAATAATAAGCTCGTCAGAAACAAGTTGACCTGCATCCATCACTTCTTTCGCTTTCTTACCTAGCTCAGTGCCAGCACTGATTGCAGCGCGTAACATGTCACCAGTAGAAATTTGTGGAATGCCAAATTTAGCCATTAAAAATTGTGCTTGAGTACCTTTACCTGCTCCCGGAGCACCTAATAAAATAATGCGCATAAAATATTGCCTTATATGTTTTAAATACTAATTTGGCTGGCAAACTGTTGAGCTAATAAGCGTCAATTTGACAGCCAAATGAGTATAAGTTTCTTATTAAAAATAAGAGCCACACTATACATATTCATATGTAGGCAAACAAGTAACATTTAAGCCTAGACTACAAAAAAGGGGCAAAAAAGCCCCTTTTTCATACTAAAGTCTAATCAAACAATTGTTTAATAAACACGTTTGAACACTTGATGATGGTTATTTAGTTAACGTCATCATTAATTTATTTAAACGAGCAACAAAGCTTGCAGGATCTTTTAAACTTCCGCGCTCTGCTAATTCAGCTTGTTCAAATAATACATTCACCCATTGAGCAAACTTATCATCATCTTGCTCATCAGCAACATGCTTAACTAAGTCATGTTCAGCGTTGATCTCAAAAATAGGTTGAGATTCAGGTACTTCTTGACCAACAGATGCCATCAGTTTTTGCATTTGAATACTCATGTCATCATCAGCAGTAACAATAACAGCAGGTGAATCGGTTAAACGGGTTGAAATTTTAACGTCTTTTACTTTATCACCAAGCGCATCTTTCATACGCTTAACAACAGAATCAAATTCTTGCTCAAGTTTTTCTTGTGCTTCTTTAGATTCTTCGTCATCCATTGAGCTTAAATCAACACCACCGCGAGAAACTGATTGTAATTGTTTTCCGTCAAACTCAGTGAAGTGGCTGACTAACCATTCATCGATACGCTCATTTAATAATAAAACTTCAATGCCTTTTTTACGGAACACTTCTAAATGAGGGCTACTTTTCGCAGCGGCAAAACTGTCGGCAACAACATAATAAATTTTCTCTTGCCCTTCTTTCATGCGTTCAATGTATTCAGTTAATGACACATTTTGCACTGATGAATTTTCATGGGTTGATGAGAAACGTAATAACTTACCAATAGCTTCTTTATTAGCAAAGTCTTCAGCTGGGCCTTCTTTTAGCACTTGGCCAAATTCATTCCAAAATAGTTGGTATTGCTCTTTGTCTTTATTGCCCAATTTTTCAAGCATTTTTAACACACGTTTTGTGCAACCTTTACGGATGGCTTGTGTGACTTTATTGTCTTGTAAAATTTCACGAGAAACGTTCAATGGCAAATCATTTGAATCTAATAAGCCTTTCACAAAACGTAAATACGTTGGCATAAACTGCTCAGCGTCATCCATGATAAATACACGTTGTACGTATAATTTTAAACCATGCTGTTTTTCACGGTTATACATGTCAAACGGCGCTTTGCTTGGAATATATAGTAATGATGTATATTCCGTTGTGCCTTCTACTTTATTGTGTTCCCACAATAATGGATCAGCAAAGTCGTGTGAAACATGCTTATAAAACTCTTTATATTCATCATCAGACACGTCAGCCTTTTCACGCGTCCAAAGTGCTGTTGCTTTGTTAACAGCTTCCCATTTAGCAGGAACTGCATCACGAGCTTCAATAGCTGGACGAGTCACATTACCTTCGTCATCTTTCTCTTCAGCAACGGCTTCTACCGCAGGTACTTCTGGCGTTAACATTTCAACAGAAACAGAGATATGATCAGAGTATTTAGTCACGATTGACTTTAAACGCCAATCATCAGCAAATTCTTTTTCATCTTCTTTTAAATGAAGAATGATGTCTGTTCCACGGTTGGCTTTCGTAATTTTTGCGGTGGTGAATTCGCCTTCACCTTCACTTTGCCATTCAACACCTTCTGAGGCATCAACACCAGCTGCGCGTGAACGCACAGTTACTTTATCAGCAACGATAAACGCAGAATAAAAACCGACACCAAATTGACCAATTAATTGAGAGTCTGCCGCTTGGTCGCCAGACAATTTTGAGAAGAATTCAGCCGTACCTGACTTAGCAATAGTACCTAAATGATCAACAACTTGGTCATGAGTCATACCAATACCATTATCAGAAATAGTAACCGTATTATTCTCTTTATCAGCACTCACACGAACTCTTAATTCGCCATCACCTTCATATAAATCTGCATCAGATAACGCTTTAAAACGTAATTTATCTGAAGCATCAGCAGCATTGGATACTAATTCTCGTAAGAAAATTTCTTTATTTGAATACAATGAATGGATCATTAATTGAAGTAATTGTTTTACTTCAGTTTGAAAGCCATGAACTTCTTTTTGACCAGTCTCAGACATCTGAAACATCTCCTATCTGAATATCTACATACAAACATTACGATGAGAAATGGCATTCGCCAGATCTCGCGATACTTCAAATATGGGGATAGCGATTTTTAATTCAAGGGAAATAATTTATCAAAGTGCAGATCAAAAAAATTTAAAGTAAAAATTTTTCCAAACTCAGCACTAAAGAATTAATCATTAGCCGGATAAAACCTCTGCTGGAACTGAGCTGAAGATGGAGTGAATTAAAACTCATACTCTAATGCAAACCTAACAGTATGGTCTTTTGTGTTTTGAGATATTTCACTAATGAACGCTGCTTCCCATTTTAACTGTTTTTGCCCTAGAAAACGTTGAATTCCCTGAATGGCAGGGCCAATACCAACAAAATCCTCACCGACATATAATTCAATTGCGGGTTGAATTTGTGGCGTATGTCGATAGCGATATTTAATACGAACTTCGCTTTCCCATTCATTTTCGATAGTGTTACCCCATTCATAAATCGCAAATAGATTGATCGTCAAACTGGTTTTACCAAATTCTTTTTCAACTAAGAGACCGCTTGATATTTCCCAGTTATCATTTTGGTGTTCCTTTTCTATTTCAAATAAGACTCCCCAATCAGCCCAATATTGTCCTTGTTCAGTCAGCATCAAACGAGTTTCAATTTCATAGCCAGTTAAGCCAAAATCATTTGATTGTCTATCACGCTCACCAAGCAGATAAACTTCTAAAGTAATAAATTCATTTAATGAATGACCATAACCTAATCGTTGACCTAACTGATTGCCTTTTGTGTCAGAGTTTCGTGACATAAAGCGCCACTCGATCTCTCTTTCTTGTGGCAAAACATAAGGCGAATAGACTTTATCGACTACAACACCATCAGCATGCACAGTAAACACAAAAAATAACAGAGCTAAAAAAATAAGCGACTTATTCATATTGTTCACCTTGGTCATTTATAGAACTCGTTTGATGTATTGTCCGTGTTTTAAAGTATTCTCTATGACTTGTCATGCCAATATAAAACAGTATCAAACCAACGACATATGCCAAAAGATAACTCAACGATGGGGTTGCCTCATAACCTATCAACGCTTTAAAAACATGGCCATATTCAGAACTATCTGCAATCAACCATGTACTATTCCAAAGTGGTTTTGTGTCACTGATAACATCAACTTGTGTCAATGTCGGCACTATTTGGGTCAATAAACTTGCAAGAAACGCAGCCCATAATAAATCAAGGGTTTTTGCATAGTGGCGCTCATTCAACCAACGTAAAATAAAATAGAATAGAAGACTAAAGCTGAGTCCAAATCCAAGGGCAAGAATCACTCCAATATAAACACTCAGTTCATTTTCACTTCGACTTAAGTAACTATTAAAATAGATAAAAAAATTAGCTCCTTGGGTGATAAACAATAAGCAAACGCCAAAATAAAAACACATAGTGACTAAGCATGAACCGCGTGCTCTTCTGAGCGATAAAACACTGCCAACCAATAATGTTGAAAACAAAATAACAATGCAAAAGACACGTATAAACTCAATGCCTGCACCTTCAAAAAGTTCACTCAAATAAGGGGCAAAAAAGTGAAAAAGAAAAATAACACCAGCACTTATTAACGTACTAGGCAACAACTTGTTGAGTGTAATAAATATTGGGTTTATATAAGCGGCCAGCCAAACCAGTAAAATAAACAAAGGCAACATATCTCTTAGCACTAGAACAACAGTATTAATCAACATACTTTTTATCCTTAACGATGACGCGACCTGTTGCGGTACTCGGGTTATATTCGCCAAAAAAGTGATACTCTCCTGGTGCTAAGGGGCCGATATATATTGTTGATTTTTTCCCCGCAAAGATAACTTTTTCTCGATTAAGATCGAAACTGTCAAATTCTTCAGCAACATCATCTTTATTATGAATAATTAACTTTACTTTTATTCCTTTCGGAATTTCAATTTCACTCGGGATGAATAAATGATTTTCAAGAGTCAAATGAAAAACAGGTGTCTGTGCCTTTACCGATGATGCAAAAACAATCATGTTCACAAAAAATAGATGGATAAATTGACGTTTAAAAATAATCACGAGTTCACATCTTCTTTATTTTGAAACATAGAAGCTTTTCGAAGTGGAAGATGTGCTGTTTTCTCATGAGAGTCATGTGTTGCAAGAGGCTTATCTTTGGAAAACAATACCGCGACTTTTAATCCACCAAGGCTAGATTGTTCAAGTCTGATGTCAGCTGAATGTAACTCAACGATATGTTTGACAATTGACAAACCTAATCCACAACCAATAATTGATTTGTTACTTGATGGATTATCTATACGATAAAAACGATCAAATATTTTTTCCCTATCAGATTGAACTACGCCAATCCCACTATCTTCAACAACAACGAGAATACCTGCTTGCTGCGCACTCACTTGTATTCTTATTTCGCTATGCTCACCAGCGTATTTATTTGCATTACTCACTAAATTTTCAAACAAGGTTTGCAAAGAAAACTCATCTCCTAGGACCCAATACTCTTTCGCCTCTAAAGATATTGTCTGATGTTGTGCTTCGATGCGGTTATAAAATTTTCCAATCACGTTTTGCAAAACCGTTTCAAGATTGATAGCAGTAAACTGCTTAGTAAAACTTTCAGGAGAAGTACGATTTAACGCGAGTATTTGTTCAACAACATGTGCTATTCGTTCAACACTTTGACTTAATTCAATAAAGTCATTGTGAGTTAATGTGTTTGTTTGAAATGAAGATTTTAAATTATGCGCGGCAATATTTAGCACACTAATTGGTGTTCTTAATTCGTGAGCCGTATCTGATGCTATACGTTTCTCACGAGTAAAAGCTAGTTTCAATCTTGCCAAAACTGAATTGATGGTGTTAACAATTGGCTCTAATTCTTTAGAATTAAAAGTTAATGAGATAGGTTCGAGATCATCTGAAGATTTTTGTTTTAACTGGGTCGACAAATTTCGCAGTGGAGACAAACTTCTTCGTACCGCTAATAATACAAACACACCTATCACAGGTATTGAAAAAACTATAGGCGTAATTGAGGTCACTAAAACACTTTCGGCAGAAGAAATACGCTGACTTTGGGGCTGAGCAACAAACACCCAACGCTCATCGATTTGCGCCGAATAAACTCGCCACCTCTGTCCTAAAAAATTTTTAACGCTAAATCCTAAAGTAAAATCACTTAATGCTGATTCTGGCGAGTTATCTGTTCTAAACACTAAATGTTTATCCTGCCAAACTTGAAACGCTAACCTTGCCTGACTTTTTTGCTTAATCACTTTTGAAGACGAATTTATGGTTGCAATAGAATAAGATAGAGTAACAAGCTCTTGATCAAGAATTTTTTCTAGTTCAGATTGGCTGGCACGATAGCCATGTAGCGCTGCACCAAATGTCGCTAAGGTCACAATAGCAATGATTAATAACACCAGATAACGTTGGATCGACATTTAATTTTTGCTCACAATGTATCCAACCCCTCGTACTGTTTTAATAAAGTCTTTAGGTAATTTTTTTCGGACATTATGAATATGGACTTCAATGGTGTTACTTGCAACTTCTTCACCCCATTCATAAAGTTTGTTTTCTAACTGTTCTTTTGACTGAATACGACCGATATTTTCCATCAGCGATTTGACAATCATGTATTCACGTCGAGAAAAGTTAATTGATTGCTCATCCTTAAAAATCAAATTTGCCGTAGTATCTAGGGTGATATTACCAAGTTTAACCACTGCGCTGCTTGCTGTGCCAAGTCGCCTTTCTATGACACGTAAACGAGCAAAAAGCTCTGCCATATCAAACGGTTTTGCTAAATAATCATCCGCACCAAAGTCAAGCCCTATCACTTTATCATGGGAACTATCGCGAGCAGTTAGAATGAGCACAGGAAACAGTTTAGCAGTAGATTTGATTGATTTTAATACATCAAGACCGTCAATATCTGGCAATCCTAAATCGAGAATAACCAAATCATTGGCACCCGAGGCAATCGCAGCAATAGCTAATTTCCCCTGATGAACAATATCGACACTATAACCCTCGCGTCGCAATGATTGTTGCAACCCCAGAGCAAGAGGAACATCATCTTC
>DAINNQ010000076.1:0-9478 GCA_036735825.1 Alteromonadaceae bacterium
CCTGAAGGCCGTGTGAAAGTTTGTACGTTGGGTTGAGCGACTGCACCATTGGCTGATGCGCCTGTTAATGCATCGATTGTTAGTTTTAAACTGAGTATTTGATCATTCGCAAAAGTTTTTTGTCCAGCAATAATTCCTTCAGCTGCCGAAACACGATCTGTTTCACCATAATACATAATAGCCGTGTCAAACTGCCAATCATCTTTTGGTGCTTCATTGGCTTGAATACTTGTACTATTCGCACCACCTAATAAAGCGCAAGTTGCTACTGTGAGCAGAGCTTTTATATCTTTTTTGTCAGTTAATTGCATCCGCAGCCACCTCCACCAAAGCTCTTTCCGCCACTGGAAGCCTCTTTACTGAAATAAATATGATCGTCTAGTGCCGCATCAATTGGCGCAGAAGTGAGCGCCATTTCTTTTTGTGCAAGTAAATCTCGCTCCCACGGCTGAACACCTAATGAGGCACAACCTGATAATATAAAGAAACTGGACAAAACCACTACAACTTGTATATTTTTTTTCATTTTAAGAACCTGTATATTTGGCTATCTATCTTGAATATAAATTAGCTACCTTAAAGCAAACTTAAGTCATATTTTTCAATACAAAAGCAGCCCATAAAAATCAGTTTGGAGCGATGAGAATATTTTAGTAGAATAACGCCAGCTGATAAAAGTGACGCATTTTTCTCAAGCACATTAATTTTAGCAAAACTTATTCTTTACCCTTTCTGGAAATCCAATGCATTTAAGCAATTTAAGCCAAGTTTTAAGTCGTCATGAGCAGTTGCTTGAGTCTAAATCACCGCTATTAATTAATATGCCTGATGATCAGTTAGCAAGTCACCTTCAACAATTGTCTCCTGCTTCTCAAATAAGCTTTTTTGATACAAATTACGAGCTGCACCTCGCTCATCAAAAAATAGCTCAAACTCACGCGGTTTTTTCTGCGCATTATCAAACAGAAAAAGTTCATGATTTAGTGATTATGAGCTTCCCTAAAAGTAAAAATGAATTGCAGTTTACTTTCGCTATGTTGGCTCATTGCACCAATACTGATAGTAAGTTATTGATTGTTGGAGAAAATAAAAGTGGTATTAAATCCATTGAAAAACTAGCAAAAAATCAAACCTCATTTTGTGAAAAAATAGATTCCGCCCGCCACTGCATTTTATTTGAAGCGGCATTAAACAATCAGCAGCAAGCATTTAATCTTGACGATTGGTTTCATTATTACACAGTCAATTTAGCCAATACCGAAGTCAAGGTTGCCGCGTTACCTGGGGTTTTTAGTCAAGCTAAGCTTGATGTAGGCACTGCCGTTTTACTTGAAAACTTACCTCAAGACATTACAGGAAAAGTATTAGATTTTGGCTGTGGTGCAGGCGTTATTGCTTGTTTTATCGGGTTAATAAATAAAAACGCCACATTACATTTAGCCGATGTGAGTGCATTGGCGTTAGCTTCATCACAAAAATCTTTAGCACTGAATAACTTAATCGGTACAACAATCGCGACCAATAGCCTATCGCATATTAGCGAGCAATATCAGCATGTCATCTCAAACCCTCCATTTCATCAAGGCGTTAAAACGCATTATGCTGCCACCGAATACTTTTTGGCTAACATTAAAAAACACATGAACAAACACGCGATGCTGACGATTGTTGCGAATAGCTTTTTAAAGTATCAAAGCATTATTGAGCAAGCAATTGGCAAAACTGAGAAGCTATCTGTCAAACAGGGTTTTACTGTTTACCAAGCAAGAAATAAAAACAACGCATGATATTGAATCCCATTCAATAACATCAAGTTTACGCTATTAAATAAGTGAAATAGTTGCATTCTGAGTAAATTTCCACAATTATCAATGAAGTGATTTCATTTATCAAAAGACTACATGCAAGTTAATTACAATAAAAAATCCATTCGCCGTTCAATACTAGTAACAGTGCTAGGATTTGTTTTTATATTTGTTTCGCTTGCCGTTTTATATATCGCCAATACTTTCTCAGAAGAATCAAAACAACAAACCGAACAAAGCATCATTCATTGGGCAAATTACGTTGCAGAAATGAGTGTTAAAGATCTTCAAAAAAATCAACATATTGAATTATCAGAAAAACTGAGTGCCTTCAAAGCCGTTGATGCGATGCAATACATAGATATTTATGAATTTCATACTAATGACGAAAATGTTGGTGTGGTTGCTTTATACGATCACATCAAAGGTAGCCAACCCAGACCCACCACCACTACCAATAAAATTTATCAACAACACAAAGACATTTACGTAAAGCCCATATTTGATAACGATATCGTAAAATATATTGCCACGATTAAAAGTGAAGGCAAAAACTTAGGCTACGTTTACATGCAAATGGATAGCCACCAAGGCCTTATTAGTTTTAATACCCATTTATTGATTATTTTTGCCGTGTTATTTTTGGTATTAATTACCGCCGTCTTTATTATTAGCGTCAAACTTGAAAACAAGATCACCACTCCATTAAAAGAAATTGGTGCTGATATTTTGCATATATCCCAAAGCAAAGATTACTCGTTCCGTTTGCAGGCCATGCCTTATCGAGAAGTTGATGTACTTGCTCGCAATATTAATAATTTTCTTAATCGAACTGAACGACATATCACGCAATTAGGGATAGCTGAACAACAAAGTTTAAAATTAAATATCGAACTCGAAGATAAAGTCAGTAAACGCACACAAGCCCTGAAAGAATCAAACCAAGAATTATTATCAACCCTTGAAAAATTACATCAGTTTCAAGATCAATTGGTGGAAAGTGAAAAAATGGCGTCGCTGGGTGATATGGTGGCAGGTGTTGCTCATGAAGTTAACACGCCGATTGGCTTAGGTGTCACTGCCTCTACATTGTTGTCTGACAGGCTCAGTGAAATAAAAACCTTGTTTGAAAATAAATCATTAAAGTCCAGCCAACTGAAGAAATTTCTTAATGAAGGCGAAGAAAATGTCGGCATTATCTATCGTAATTTAGAACGCGCGGCTGAATTAATATCAAGCTTTAAGAAAGTTGCGGTTGATCAATCGAGCGATGAATTTAGGCGATTTAACTTTGCTGAACTGTTAAAAGAAATTTTACTGACATTAGCTCCACAAATTAAAAAAACACCTTATCAAATCGATTTTGACTGTCCTGCTGATTTACTCATCGTGAGTAAACCTGGCCCTATCAACCAAATCATGATCAACCTTATTCTCAACTCTATTACACATGGCTTCGACAAACGCGACCATGGCTCTATCAGTGTGGTGGTGATGAAATTAGGTGAACAACTTAATATTAGTTATACCGATGACGGTAAAGGGATAGATCCCGCGATTAAAGACAAAATTTTTGAGCCTTTCACCACAACAAAACGCGGTGAAGGTGGCAGCGGATTAGGGTTACATCTTGTTTACAATCTAGTTACACAAGCCTTGGGCGGAAACATACGAGTAGAAAGTGAACCTGAGCAAGGTGCACATTTTGAAATCAATTTTCCGATTAGTGAGCAGCTACTTTAATCTATCTAATCAAGTATTAACCAAGTTAGTATGCCAAAATATCAAGTAGAATAGCATGGCAACATTTGTTTTTTTACGTTAGGCTATATAACATATTCGTTAAATAACTTTAACATTTGTACACAAAAAACAATGCTGTTATTAATATAAAGACTAACATTAGCATTATTGTCGTCAAAAGCATTTAAATTGGAAACTGGGCATGCAAAAACCTCATATACTTATTGTCGAAGACGAAGATGTCACTCGTTTTAATTTACGTAACTTATTTGAAGCTGAGGGTTATACCGTTTCAGAAGCAATCGATGGCAATGCCATGGAAAAACAATTACAAGAAAATGCAATTAACTTAGTGATTATGGACATCAATCTTCCTGGAAAAAATGGTCTCTTGTTAGCTCGGGAATTAACCAACAACAGTGATCTTGGCTTAATATTTCTAACAGGCCGTGACAGTGATATCGATAAAATTTTAGGTTTAGAAATTGGTGCAGACGACTATCTAACGAAGCCGTTTAACCCAAGAGAGTTAACTATTCGTGCGCGCAATATTCTAAATCGTATTTCGCAAGGTAAAAGTGAAACCGATAGTGCCATTATAAAATTCAATCAATGGACTTTAGACGGTAATTCAAGAAAAATGACTTCGCCAACAGGTGAAGTGGTTTCTATCCCTCGTGGTGAATATCGTGCATTAAAGTTACTCATCGAAAATACAGGCCAAATAGTGACTCGCCAACAATTAATCAAAGAAATGACAGGCCGAGATTTACGTTCAAACGATAGAACCGTTGACGTAACGATTCGCCGCTTAAGAAAGCATTTTGAAGCGATAGATAATGCCCCTGAATTAATCAATACTATTCATGGTGAAGGTTATCGTTTTGTCGGTACTATTGAATAATAATGCGTGATTAACCATCGAATATGAAAGTCGCTTTAGCGGCTTTTTTTATTTTTATTTTTATTAAAAATAAACACCAATCTATCAATTAAGGTTTACTTTTCAACGAATATCGGACAAATCAAATTACAATCCTCGCTGCCATTCAGCTCTTAATTCAACTTGTTGAGGTGTCACTAATGCGGCGTTTACTTGAGCTAATAGCTGGGCTTTATCTTTACCAAGCGTGCCTTTTAATATTAAATAATTAGAAGCATGGTCGGAGCGGAATATAGTTTTATCTAACTCTAATGCAGTTAATAACCACTGCATTTCTTGAAATAGCTCAGCTTGGGTGAGTTGTCTAAAACTGCCATTAAAAGGCTCAGAAAATCGTTGCTCACCCAAAGGAAATGACACCACTAAGGTTGATAAATAATTGGGCTGTGCTTCATTCATTAATTTCGCAGAATTGATGGCATGCTGCTGTGAATACTTAGGCCCTCCTAAGCCATTTAAAATCATCACCGAACTTTTCATGCCTGCCTGTGTGATTTTATTTAATGCGATCAGGGAGCTAGCAAACGTTTCACCTTTGTTAATAAGCTGAAGTACTTCATCATCTCCACTTTCACAACCAACATATAATAAAGTTAACCCTAATGCCGAAAGCTCCTGCAATTGTTCTACCGTTTTATTCCGAAGATTACGCGGTAAACAATAACTCGATATTCGAGAAATATTGGGAAAATACTTGTTGATCAAAACTAAAATGTCTTTCAACTGCCGAAACGGCAACATCATAGCATCGCCGTCAGCTAAAAAAACACGATAAACAGGCAAGCCACTATTAGCAATGCTTTGCAGCTCTTGTTCAATGATCTCAAGCTTCTTAGGTTTAAACTTCTTATTATCACTTGTGTACATATCGCAAAAGGTACACTGATTCCAAGAGCAACCGTTAGTTACTTGTAAAATAAGACTTTTCCACTCACTTGGTGGTCGAAATACAGGTTCAGTATAGCGTAATGGATACATCATTATTTATCGGCGTTGATAGACACAAAAGTCTAGCTCATAAATGTTCTTATCGTCCGAGCTATAAATATTACTGCTTACTTTTTGCCAATCTTGCTCTAAGTTATACTCGGGGAATTGCGTGTCACCATCAATACTTGCATTAATGTGAGTCACGTACAAACGATCTGCAAATGGCAAACAATGGGCATATATCGCTCCACCACCTATTACCATCACTTCTTCAACATCGCCGGCATGCTCCAATGCTTTTTCAACTGAAGTGACACAGGTTACACCCTGTGCTTGATATGCTTCATCACGAGAGATCACAATATTGAGACGACCGGGTAACGGGCGACCTATCGATTCATAAGTTTTACGCCCCATGATCACAGGCTTACCTAAGGTCGTTTTTTTGAAATACGCTAAATCGGCAGGTAAATGCCACGGCATGTCATTATCTTTACCAATAATTCGGTTATCTGCGTGAGCTACTATCATCGAAAGTATGGTCATTGTTGTACTCAAAATATAAATAAATTGCCGTTATTTTAATGAAAAAAGGCATGCTAAAGCTAGCATGCCTTTAAAATAAAATAGCAAGAAAACAGAATTATCGACGATATTCTACTTCAACATCGTAGTCATCATCATCCCAATCTTCGTCATCGAGATCATCATCAAAGTCGTCTACCGTTTCTTGATGATAAGTATCCCACTTAAATTCAACCGCTCTTTCTTCTGGTGTTTCTTCAACTTCACTAGGAATTTCTTCAATAAACTTCATTAATTTTTGGCATAGTTCATCTGTGCCTTGTTTATTAAATGCAGAAATACTAAAAACTTCTCCTTGCCAATTTAGCCCTGAGATAATTCTTTCTTTTAATGCTTCAGCTTCTTCTTCAAGTAATAAATCTAACTTGTTTAAGACTAACCAACGAGGCTTGCTCGCTAATTTAGCAGAATGAATTTCAAGTTCCTTAATGATCGTTTTAGCGTTTTCTAATGGATCAGAGCCATCAACAGGCATAATATCAACAAGGTGAACCAAAGCGCGACAACGCTCTAAATGTTTTAAGAACTGCGTTCCTAAACCAGCGCCGTCAGCTGCACCTTCAATTAATCCTGGAATATCAGCAATAACAAAACTACGTTGTGTATCTAAGCGCACCACACCCAAATTAGGCACTAATGTGGTAAATGGATAATCAGCCACTTTCGGTTTTGCTGCCGACACGCTGCGAATTAGCGTCGATTTACCCGCATTAGGCAAACCTAGTAATCCCACGTCAGCTAATAATAATAATTCCAATTTAAGGTTACGGATTTCTCCTGGCGTACCATCGGTTTTTTGTCGAGGTGCTCTGTTGGTACTACTTTTAAAACGAGTATTACCTAAACCATGCCAACCACCTTTAGCCACTAATAGTGTTTGTTTGTCTTTGGTTAAGTCACCCATAAACTCATCAGTATCAACATCAATGACCCGTGTTCCAACAGGTACTTTAAGAAATAAACTTTCTGAGCTTTTACCTGTACAGTCACGGCTTCGACCATTTTCACCACGTTTAGCACGATGAAAACGCTCAAATTGATAGTCAATTAAGGTGTTTAAATTTTCTTCAGCGATCAGATAAACGTCACCGCCGTCGCCACCGTCGCCACCATTTGGGCCACCAAACTCTATATATTTTTCTTTGCGGAAACTGACACAACCATTACCGCCGTCACCAGCTTCAACGCGAATTTCTACTTCATCTACAAATTTCATGGTGTTGTAAAACACTCCATAATTAAATGTCTGTTTGTATTATAAGCGATTTTATCAGCTTGAATGATACAAAGCGTAACTATTTGACTCTATATCAAACTAGTTGCAAAAAAAAACCCTGCCAAACAGCAGGGTTTTTAGAAATATTAAATACTGTTAACCAGCAACAATACTTACAAACTTGCGGTTTTTAGGACCTTTAACATCAAACTGAACTTTACCGTCAGCTAATGCAAATAATGTGTGGTCTTTACCAATACCCATGTTGTCTCCAGCGTGGAATTTAGTACCACGTTGACGAACAATAATGTTACCAGCTAAAACTGACTCACCACCAAAACGCTTAACACCTAAACGTTTGCTTTCTGAATCACGACCGTTTTTGGTACTACCTGCTGCCTTCTTATGTGCCATTTTTAATCGCTCCTAAAATTAGCCGTTAATACCAGTAATCTTCACTTCAGTGAACCATTGGCGATGGCCCGCTTGCTTACGTGAATGTTTACGACGTTTAAATTTAACAATTTTAACTTTATCACCACGGCCTTGAGTAACAACTTCAGCTGTTACTTTACCGCCAGCAATGTAAGGCGCGCCTACATTGATGTTCTCGCCATCAGCGATCATTAAAACGTTATCGAATTCTACTGCAGCGCCAACTTCAAGTTCGATTTTTTCTAAACGAACTGTTTGCCCTTCAGTCACACGGTGCTGTTTACCACCGCTTTGGAATACCGCGTACATAGCTACTCCGTACTGCGCCAGTTATCTACTAGACGCTTAATTTTTAAAAATATAGGGCGCGAATTCTACTCGAAGAGGTTATTGATCGCAAGCATAATTAAACTAAATATGTCATTTATTCTATTTTATTTTTCAGGGTCTAATATAGCCTTCAATATCGCTAGTTTTCGTGTAAACTTGTCGACACTCAAAATATAATAAAAACGGCACGATTAAGTCACCACGTTAGTTCTATGGATCTTAAAAACATACAAGCATTAGCGCAAGCTGATATGACGGCAGTCAACAATCTCATTTATTCTCAATTACAATCTGACGTCGCACTCATTAATCAATTAGGTGTCTACATTGTTAACGCTGGTGGCAAGCGCATGCGTCCAATGATAACAGTATTAGCCGCCCGAGCACTCAATTACCAAGGTAAGCACCATATTGATATTGCTGCCATCATTGAATTTATTCATACCGCGACATTGTTACATGATGATGTGGTAGATGAGTCAAACATGCGCAGAGGCCGTGAAACCGCAAACGCACTTTTTGGTAATAGTGCAAGCGTGCTTGTCGGTGACTTTCTTTATACCCGTTCTTTTCAGATGATGACCAAGCTCAGCGACATGAAAATAATGGATATTCTCTCAGATGCGACAAATATTGTTGCTGAAGGTGAAGTATTACAATTAATGAATTGTAATGACGCTGACACCACAGAAGAAAGCTACATGCAGGTAATTTACTGTAAAACGGCGAAACTATTTGAAGCGGCAACACGTTTGGCTGCCGTTATTTCTCATCAAGATGAAGTTGTTGAAAAAGCGATGCAAGAGTATGGCAAGTACCTTGGCACCGCTTTCCAGCTTGTTGATGACATAATGGACTACACCGCTGACGCTAAAGAAATGGGTAAAAATGTCGGTGACGATTTAGCCGAAGGCAAACCAACATTGCCATTGCTTTATGCTATGAGGCATGGAGATGAAGCACAAGCGCAATTAATTAAAGAAGCAATAGAAACCTGCAATGGCATGGACAACTTAGCAGACATTTTACAAGCGATGGAAGAAACAGGTTCTTTACGATATACCCAAAAAATGGCCGAACAAGAAGCTGATAAAGCTATTACCGCACTTGATGCCATTCCAGACTCTGATTATAAGCAAGCATTGATTGCACTTGCTCATATCGCTGCCAATAGAAGCGCGTAGATAATGATGTGGCGTCATCTAGGTTTTTTACTTAATATTTTGGCATTGGCACTTTTTGTTCCGGGCGTGATCTTGCCGATGTTTTCATTAAGTATGGACGTTAATGCTGCCACCAACATTTCGACATTATCAACCGAGTTGATTAATAAAGAACTCTCATTAATTAATACCGTAGAAGAACTTTATAAAGACAACAGGGTTATTGTTGCCGGATTAATACTCTTTTTCTCCATTATTATTCCGTTAATAAAATCTGCGTTAATAACCATCGCTTATTGCATTAAAAACATGGCATTAGCTCAAAAAA
>DAINNQ010000077.1:0-9415 GCA_036735825.1 Alteromonadaceae bacterium
CTACCAAACGGGTAATGACAGCCGCCTGCACGGGTCATTGTTGGGTAAACGATCATAAATCTCACCCTATCATTCCAACATTACGTGAGTTGTTATTGTCATGCGCCATTAATTGGCGTAATTTCAAACAACCCATCGTTTTTTAGTCCATATTAAGATTTAATTACTTTAACTAGTTTACAGCGCTTATTACGTACTTATAATACAGCGATAACAACAAATTTTTAAAACTACTTATGCGTCTAGCTTCTGGCATTTTGCTGGTATTTTTGGTACTTCTGCAATATCGACTTTGGTTCGGTAAAAACAGTGTGCCTGATTATCTAGCCTTAGAAGATGAAGTTGCACGCCAGCAATTCGATAATGACAAACTCCGTCAGCGTAATAAATTACTTTATGCCGATACAGATGATCTTAAATCGGGCATTGAAGCTATAGAAGAGCGCGCTCGAAATGAGTTAGGCATGATAAAAGACGGCGAAACATTTTTCCGTATCATACCTAACGATAATGTTGATAAAAATTCGACTTATGATTCACAAACAAAAGGTTAATGATTGACATGCAAAATTTGCCACCTTTGGTTGTAGTTGTACCCGCTGCGGGTATAGGCAAACGCATGAAATCATCATGCCCAAAGCAATATCTTGAAATTAATCATCAAACGATATTAGAGCACACAATTGCGCGCCTTGCTGCTCACCCTTTGGTTTTCAAAATTATTATCGCCCTTGGACATCATGATGAATATTTTCCTACAACTGGCTTATTTGATAACGAAAAAGTGAGTGTTGTTATTGGTGGCAAAGAGCGAGTGGACTCTGTTTTAGCGGGTTTGCAAATTATCGATCCGACTGTTAACCCTTGGGTGCTAGTGCATGATGCTGCTCGGCCGTGCTTAACTCTCAGCGATTTAGACAAACTAATTAATGCTTGTTTGCAAAAGAATTTGGGGGGGATTTTAGCTACCCCAGTTAAAGATACCATGAAGCGTGCGAAGCATAATTTAATCGATAAAACGGTTGAAAGAGAATATTTATGGCATGCGTTAACACCGCAAATGTTTCCAACAAAACAACTCAAAGAGGCTATTGAGCTTGCGTTACATGCTCAAGCACATATCACCGATGAAGCGTCTGCGATCGAATTTATCAACGAACAATGCCAAATAGTTGAAGGGAGTAGTGAAAATATTAAAATTACCCACCCCGATGATTTGGCATATGCCGAGTTTATTATCACTAAACAAAATAATCAGCAATTACAGTCATTAGCACAGGAATAATAAGAGAAATGATGCGTATAGGTCACGGTTTTGATGTACATAAATTTGGTGGTTCAGGACCGATTGTTTTAGCTGGAATTGAAATTCCTTTTGAACAAGGTTTTATCGCTCATTCTGATGGTGATGTTGCTATTCATGCCTTATGTGACGCCATTTTAGGTGCCTTATGCTTAGCTGATATTGGCAACCATTTTCCTGATACGGATGGACAATATGAAAATATATCGAGTCGTATTTTATTACGCCATGTTGTGAAATTGATGACGGATAAAGGCTATGAATTAGGTAATGCTGATATTACTATCGTTGCTCAAGCACCTAAAATAGCTCCTCATTTACTTATGATGCGAGAATGTTTAGCGGATGATTTACACTGCGAACTTGACCAAATTAATGTTAAAGCCACAACAACTGAAAAATTAGGTTATGTAGGCCGAAAAGAAGGCGTGTCAGTACATGCTGTTGTGTTGTTGATGAAAAAGGTGAATCAATAAAATGTTACCGCCTTTAGCTTTTTTGTTCGGCGAACCTAAATCTTCGGGTGATTTGCGTACGCATATGACTGATTTTAAAGTCTATGAGCAAATTCCGTTTACCTTTAGTGGTGAAGGGGAGCATTTACTGATCAAAGTGAGAAAAACAGGGTTAAATACGACGTTTGTTGCTCATCAACTAGCCAAGTATTTCTCAGTAAAAGATAATTTAGTGACTTATGCTGGTTTAAAGGACCGATTTGCTGTTACCGAACAATGGTTTGGTGTGCATTTACCGGGCAAGTCTATTGATGATTTATCTGATTTCTCGATTGAAGGTATTGAAATTCTTGCTTATCAACGACATAACAAAAAATTACGCACAGGTGCTTTAAGCGGTAACCGATTTGAGATCTCTTTGCGAAATGTGACGGATATTCATGATGTTGTCAGACGTTGGTATGCGGTTTGTGAATTTGGCGTGCCCAATTACTTTGGTGAACAACGTTTCGGCATTAATGGTGGAAATATCGACCGAGCAAAAGAATTATTTGCTGGCCGTAAAGTAAGAGATAAGAAAAAACGTAGCATTTATCTCTCAGCTGCTCGTTCATTGTTATTTAATCATATTGTTTCTCAGCGTATCGAAACTAACCTGTTTGATACGATTCAGTCAGGTGATGTATTAATGCTGGCGGGTACACAGTCTGTTTTTCCTGTTGAAACATTAGATGAAACGCTTAAGCAGCGCCTTCTTGATAAAGATGTAGATATTACCGCGCCGTTATGGGGGCGAGGTAAATTGATGAGTACTTCAAATCCCTATGATTTAGAACATTCATTGATTGAAGCCTTTCCTGACATTTGTACAGGTCTTGAAAATGTTGGATTAAAACAAGAGCGTCGCCGTATCCGACTGACATTAAGTGATACAACGATTGATACTGATGAAAGCAATAAGCAAGTTGATTTATCTTTTTCATTACCAGCAGGTTGTTTTGCCACCACTATTTTGCGAGAAATAGTAAATTATCAAGATCTTACCGTACGTCATAACCCAACCGCAGGATAAATAATGAGAATTCTTTTAAGTAATGATGATGGTGTAAATGCTTTGGGCATCAAAGTGTTATACCAAGAGTTAGCAAAATTTGCTGAGGTAACGGTTGTTGCACCTGATCGAAATTGCAGTGGGGCGAGTAACTCATTAACCTTGCTCAACCCTCTAAGAACGCAAAAACATGAAAATGGCTTTATTTCGGTCAATGGCACACCGACAGATTCCGTTCATTTAGCCATCAGCCAATTGATGAACCCATTACCTGATTTAGTGGTCGCTGGTATTAATCATGGCGCGAACTTAGGAGATGATACCTTGTATTCAGGAACCGTTGCTGCGGCAACTGAAGGTCGACATATGGGCATGCCAGCAGTTGCCGTTTCTTTAGTTGGCAAAGATGAACAACATTATCAAACAGCCGCAATTGTTACCGCAAAATTTATTCAGCGACTCAAAGATCATCCGCTGCCTAGTGATCAAATCATTAATATTAATGTCCCTAATGTACCAATTGAAGAGCTTAAAGGCATTAAGGTCACCCGATTAGGGCATCGACATAAAGCAGAAACAATGAAATCAGCACAAGATCCTTGGAATCGAACCATTTACTGGTATGGCTCTTTAGGCCAAGAATTAGATGCTGGTGAAGGTACAGATTTTCATGCGATTAGTGCGGGATATGCTTCAATTACTCCCTTAACTGTTGATATGACCGCGTATAAAAGCATGGAAAGTATAACTGAGTGGATAAGTGATTTTAAATTATGAGAAAAAGTAAATGAATGTCAGAGTAGGTAACCGAACTGGTGGTAGGTCAACCCGTAGTGGAGAATTACTGGCGCAAAAACTACAAGCAGAAGGAATAGTCAATCAACAAGTTTTGCTGGCAATAGCGAAAAGTCCCAGACATATTTTTGTTCCAGAAATTTTAGCACATAAAGCTTATGACAATACGGCACTGCCAATCGGTCAAGGGCAAACTATTTCACAACCATATATTGTCGCAAAAATGTCGGAACTTCTGTTAGCTGATGGTATACCGGAAAGCATATTAGAAATAGGCACAGGCTCTGGATACCAAACCTCCATATTAGCGCAACTAACCAGTAAAGTGTTTTCAGTTGAGCGGATCAAATCTTTGCAGTTTCAAGCAAAACGTCGATTACAATCAATGGATTTACATAACGTCTCAATGAAGCATGGCGATGGCTGGCAAGGCTGGCAATCAAAAGCACCATTTCAAGCTATTATCGTAACCGCGGCACCTAATCAAGTTCCACAAGCTCTTTTAGACCAATTAGCTGATGGCGGGCGTTTGGTCATTCCTGTGGGTGAAAAAACGCAAATATTAAAAATCATCACGCGCCAAGGTGATCATTTCCACGAGAAGCAAATAGAAGCTGTTCGCTTTGTGCCTTTAGTGCCAGGTGCTGTTCAATGAAAATATTTAGCGCATTATATTTATGGACATTAAAATGGGCTGTACATAAATTTGCTCCGCGAATATTGGCAGGGTTATCGTTTGCTGAGTCAGTATTTTTCCCAATTCCGCCAGATGTTTTATTAGCGCCTATGGTGTTAGCTAAACCCAATCGAGCATGGCATTATGCGGCAATCACTACCATAGCTTCTGTGATTGGTGGTATTGCTGGTTATGCATTAGGTTATTACATGTTTGAACCATGGATCCAACCGTTGATCACAGAATGGGGAAAACAAGCTACATTTGACCAAGCTGTTTTATGGTTTAAAGAGTGGGGTGTTTGGGTCGTTTTTTTAGCGGGCTTTTCACCTATCCCTTATAAAATATTTACTGTCAGTGCTGGCTTCCTCCACATGGCATTTTTACCTTATTTAATTGCATCAGCAATCGGTCGTGGCATGCGCTTTTTCTTGGTCGCTGGCGTCATTCATTATGGTGGTGAAAAGATGGAAAAAAGCTTAAGAAAATGGGTTGATGTTTTAGGTTGGCTAATGGTTGCAATCATTGTTGTTGTTTATTTATTATTACGTTAAATATTGACGTTTTTTAATGTTAAATTCATTCATTAGCGAGCTTTTAAAAGGGAAAATGTGCTTTTACGATTTTGTTTAATCTTTATCACAATATTCATTGTCAGTTGTTCTTCGAGGCAGACTCCTGCGCCTGTAGTTGACGTTAAAGCACAGATTCCATTAAGTAAAAGAGTTAAAAACAATATAACAACAAGTGAATATTTAGTTAATAAAGGTGAAACTTTATATTCAATTTCATGGCGGGCAGGTCTCGATGTTCGAACCATTGCTGCATTAAATGATATCGAACCTCCATATAAAATATATCCAGGACAAAAAATATTTTTATCCCAAAAATCCCCCAAAGCTAGTAATAATAAACCTTCAAGTGAAAGCTTTCAAAAGAAGCAACAAAAAGTCATAAAAAAAGCTATTGCATCAAATAAAAAGCAGGAGTATGGTGGAATTGTAAGGGGACAAAAAACAAGCAATAACGCCTCTTCAGATGAAGGCACATTTTCACAAAAAATAGCACGTTGGAAGTGGCCTGCATCAGGAAAACTGATTGCAAAGTTTTCCACCAAAAAACAAGGTAATAAGGGAATAGACATCGCAGGTAGCCGTAACGAACCGATTAAAGCAGCAGCTGATGGCAGGGTAGTATATGCCGGAGATGTGTTAAGAGGATATGGTAAGTTAATTATTGTAAAACATAATGATGATTACTTAAGTGCATATGCCCATAATGAACACATTTTGGTCAAGGAACAGCAAGCTGTAAAAGCAGGGGAAGTTATAGCAAAGATGGGTGATTCTGACGCAGAAAGAGTTATGCTTCATTTTGAAGTTCGCTTTCGTGGTAAATCGGTCAATCCATTAAAATACCTACCGAGAAGATAATAACATATAACAATGATATTGGAGTTAACGTGAATATTTAGTCAGTAATTTCAGCTTTGCTAATGACGGGAGAAATGGCATGGGCATAGAAAAAGAATTAAAAGATATTGAAAATTCAAATTCTACAGAGGATGTAAAATCTATACTTCAGGAAGAAGTACCAAGTAATTTAGATGCAACCCAGTTGTATTTAGGTGAAATTGGTTTTTCTCCACTATTAACTGCAGAAGAAGAAGTCTACTTTTCTCGCCTCGCACTAAAAGGCGATGAACCTTCACGTAAACGTATGATTGAAAGTAATCTACGTTTAGTTGTAAAAATTGCACGTCGTTATAATAATCGCGGTTTACCCCTACTTGATTTAATTGAAGAAGGTAATTTAGGGTTAATAAGAGCCGTTGAAAAATTTGATCCTGAACGAGGATTTAGATTCTCGACATACGCCACTTGGTGGATACGTCAAACCATTGAACGTGCGATCATGAACCAAACGCGCACTATTCGTTTACCTATTCATGTTGTTAAAGAGCTCAACATTTATTTAAGAACCGCTCGAGAACTTGTACAAAAATTAGATCACGAACCAACGGCTGAAGATATCGCTGAAGAATTAGGGGTACCTGTTAAAGATGTCAGCAAGATGCTCCGTTTAAATGAACGTATTGCTTCTGTGGATACTCCATTTGGTGGAGAGTCTGATAAAGTATTATTAGACGTAATTCCTGACGAAAAAGCTCATGGGCCTGAAGGTCATTTACAAAATGATGATATTCAAAATAATATTGTTAATTGGCTGAATGAGCTTAATTCTAAACAGCGTGAAGTGCTTGCTCGTCGGTTTGGATTATTAGGTTATGAAGCAGCAACATTAGAAGACGTTGGTGTGGAAATAGGATTGACTCGAGAACGAGTTCGACAAATTCAAGTAGAAGCTTTAAAACGCTTACGTGATATATTAAGTGCTCAAGACTTATCGATAGAAGCATTATTTCAAGCATAGCTTCTTTACTTAGCTTCTAAGGTTATATGCCAAAAGATAAAAAGATAAAAAGATAAAAAGATTAAAGTATTTGTAGTAAAACCAGCCAAAAGGCTGGTTTTTTATTGTAATAATAAAAAATAGCGTTAAAGCTGAGCTTTAAATTCAAATAATAAATCCAACGCCTGTTTAGGTGATAAATCATTGATATCTATTTGATTTAATCGCGTAATCACTTGATGACCGTTATCCACTAAAGATAATTGCTCAAAGGTATGGCTGTTATTTTCTAGAATCGTGGGTGGTTGTTGATTTTCAAGCTCGTTAAGTCGTTGTTTAGCGCGTTGTATTACTGATTTTGGTACACCTGCAAGCTGCGCTACTTGTAAGCCAAAACTTTTACTGGCAGCACCTTCTTGAACCGTATGCATAAAGATAATTTTATCATCATGCTCAACAGCATCTAAATGTACATTCGCTAAAATATCAATTTTGTCCGCTAATGTCGTTAATTCAAAATAGTGACTGGCAAAGAGGGTAAAAGCCTTTGTTTGCAGCGCGAGCATTTCGGCACACGCCCAAGCAAGTGATAAACCGTCATAGGTACTTGTCCCTCGGCCTATTTCATCTAAAAGCACTAAACTCTGATCAGTTGCATTATGTAAAATATTCGCTGTTTCGGTCATTTCAACCATAAAAGTTGAACGACCACTTGCTAAATCATCTGAAGCACCAATGCGCGTGAAAATACGATCAACCATACCTATTTTAGCTGCTGCTGCAGGAACAAAGCAGCCAATATGTGTGAGCAAAACTATCAGGGCTGTTTGGCGCATATAAGTTGATTTACCTCCCATATTAGGGCCGGTAATAATCAACATTTTACGAGAGTGGTCTAACAATACAGGGTTGGCTATAAACGTGTCGTGGGTCATTTGCTCAACCACAGGATGGCGACCTGCATCGATATTTATACCTGGCGTAGCTGATAATTCAGGTTTGACATAATTTAAAGTGACAGCGCGTTCCGCAAAAGTGTTTAACACGTCAAGTTCAGCAAGCCCGTTTGATAAGGATTGTAACTGAGCTAAATTAGGTAGAATGAGGTCGAATAATTCATCATACAAACGTTTTTCTAAGGCTAAAAATTTACTTTGAGCGGTTAATACTTTTTCTTCATGTTGCTTTAATTCATTGGTGATAAAGCGCTCATTATTTTTCAATGTTTGTCGACGAATATAATCGTCAGGCACTTGGTTTGCACTGCTGCGACTTATTTCAATATAAAAACCATGAACTTTGTTATAGCCAACTTTTAAGCTATGAATACCTGTTCGTGTTTTCTCGCGTTCTTCAAGCTGCGCTAAAAATTCAGTTGCACCGTCACTTAAGTCTCTTAAAACGTCGAGTTCTTGATGATAGCCTTTAGCAATGACGCCGCCATCACGAATTAACACAGGCGGATTTTCAACAAGGGCGTTAGTGAGTAACTCAGCAAGTTCAGGTTGAGCTTGAATATTATTGGCAATATGGGCTAAATGATTCGTTTGAGCTGATGATAAAGTTGCTTGGATACTGGGAAGTTGGTACAAGGCATTACGCAAACGGGCAAAATCTCTTGGCCTTGCCGATCTTAATGCGATACGAGCAACTATACGTTCAATATCACCAATGGTTTTTAATTGCGGCTGCAATTCATCATAAAGCTCATTATCAATGATCTCACTAATACCAAGTTGACGGACTGATAATTGCTCAATATCTCGCAGCGGAAAATGGATCCATCTTTTTAATAATCGAGAGCCCATTGGGGTTGATGATTTATCTAAAATTGATGCTAAGGTGTTTTCAGTACTACCTTGCAGGTTTTGAGTTAACTCTAAATTTCGCCTTGTTGCTGCATCTAAAATAACCCCTTTTTGTGTCGACTCTGCCAATAGAGTGCGTATATGTGGTAAAGCGCTACGTTGAGTATCTTTCACGTATTGCAATAAACAACCCGCTGCCGATAAGCCTAAAGTTAAATGCTCTACACCAAAGCCTGTTAATTCTTTTGTTTCAAATTGCTGATTCAGTAAGGTTTTGGCGGTTAATAGTTCATACTCCCAATCTTGTCTGCGTCGTAATCCTTTATAATTTTTTACTAAATCAAAATTCGGAAATGACTCTGGATATAAAAGCTCGGCTGGAGATAGGCGTTGCAATTCAGCTTGCAATTGTTCGCTTGATTGCGGTTCACAAATAACAAAGCGACCACTTGCCATATCAAGATATGCTAACCCGTAACGAGATTTTTCCTGATAGACGCAAACTAATAAATTATCTTGTCGTTCAGTTAATAATGCTTCGTCGCTCACCGTTCCTGGTGTGACAATCCGAACAACTTTTCTTTCTACAGGGCCTTTACTGGTAGCTGGATCGCCAATTTGTTCACAAATGGCCACAGACTCACCAAGCTGAACTAATTTCGCTAAATAATTTTCCACAGCATGATACGGAACACCGGCCATAGGAATCGCATTTCCACCCGTTTTTCCGCGTGCGGTTAAGGAAATATCTAATAAATCAGAGGCTTTTTTAGCGTCGTCAAAAAATAACTCATAAAAATCTCCCATACGATAAAAAACGAGAATATTGGGAAATTCCGCCTTAATAGTTAAGTATTGGCGCATCATAGGGGTATGAGAAGAGAAGTCTGAGTTTGCAGTTGTCATTTATTATTT
>DAINNQ010000078.1:0-6972 GCA_036735825.1 Alteromonadaceae bacterium
ATACAATACCTGTTCCAAGAAAAATCCCTAAAAAAATCGCAAAAGGAAACAGGCTAAATAAACGTTTTTGTGGTGTTTCATTAATATGTTCTGCAGATGTCATACGCTAGGTTCTAAGTCATTTAATTATCGTTATAATGCTGAACAATAAAGTAATTTGAAAAAAAGTCTACGGTGATTTGAGTATTCGCCTCTCTTAAAGGAGTTAAATAGTGCATTTCGTGATATTGGGTAGTGGCGCAGTTGGCGGTTATTTTGGTGCTAAATTAGCGCAAAGCGGTGAAAAAGTATCGTTTATCGCACGAGGTGAGCATTTATCGGCCATGCAAAAACACGGTTTGAAAATTGAAAGCATTAAAGCGGACTTTAGTGTTAATCCTGTGATTGCCGTTGGCAGTGGCGAGCCGATCACCGATGTCGATGTGGTGATTGTCGCCGTTAAGTCTTATCAATTGGCTGAAGCTATAGACAGTATTCTACCAATGATTTCAGCTAAAACGCGTATTATTCCGTTATTAAATGGCGTGAATGCGATAGAACAATTGACTGACTTAGGGGTAAATAAAGCGCAAATTATTGGCGGCATTGCCAAAATCATTAGTGCGATAAAATCACCTGGGGTGATCAGCCATTTAGGCACTGAGCCACATTTAACTTTTGGTTTTCACTCATCATCAGAAAATCACATCAAATCGCCAGATGAATTCAATAACTTAGAAACAATAGTTACTAAATTTAAACAAGCCGATGTGAGCATAGCCATAAGTCGAGATATTCAGATAGCCTTATGGCGAAAATTTATTTTTGTTGCTGCATGGGGCGCGTTAGCGTCAATCGACAATAAAACGGTTGGTCAATTAAGAACAGGGGCAATGCGCGCTAATCTTGAACAGATAGTGACTGAATACGCCAATATAGCGCAAGCCAACAAGGTAAATATCACCCATCACATGGTACAAGAAACCCTTAAATTTATTGATTTATTACCTGAGCACAGTACTACATCAATGCAACGAGATATCGCGCAAATTATCTCAGGTGAAAAAACGGAATGTGAATTTGACGTTTTAGTTGCTTATCCGTATTCATTAGCTAAAAAACATCACGTTGCTTGCCCGCAACTAAGCTACTGCTATGAAAACGTAGCAAAACGATTAGTCAAGTGATCAGCAACGTGATTAGTAAAGCTTGATCAAATCACAGATAAAAATACAAATAAATTATAATAAATAACAAATTGTCGTGAGATCTCACTACTGCTAGGCGCGAGATTGTGCTATCCTTTCGCGAATTTTTTATCACTCACCGTTTGCACAAATATAGAGACTGTCGTTTTCTACGTAAGTTTTTACAGTATTGTGTAGGTGAAAAACAAAGTGAAGCATATGTCTGAAAATACTTTTGAAACTATTGAACAACGCGTAAGTTATGGTGTAGGTCGTCAATTGGGTGATCAATTACGCAATAACCCTTTTAAAGATTTTGACGTATCTGCTGTACAAGCAGGTTTAGCAGATGCCATTAGCAACTTAGCTAGCCAAGTATCTGATGAAGATTTAAATGAAGCATTTTCTGTTGTTTCTAAAAAACTTCAAGAGCAAGAGCAAGCAGCAGCTAAAGAGAAATCAGCAGAAGGCGAAGCTTATTTAGCTGAAAATGCCAAGCGTGCTGAAGTGACTGTGACAGAATCTGGTTTACAATACGAAGTATTAGCAACAGGTGAAGGCGAAAAACCTACAGCTCAAAGCACAGTTCGTACTCATTATCACGGTACATTCATCAATGGTGATGTATTTGACAGTTCAGTTGAACGTGGCCAACCTGCTGAATTTCCAGTCAGTGGTGTTATCGCAGGATGGACTGAAGCATTACAATTAATGACGGAAGGTTCAAAATGGCGTTTATATGTACCTTATAACTTAGCTTATGGTGAGCGAGGTTCACAAGGTGCTATTCCTCCATATGCAACCTTAGTGTTCGACGTAGAATTATTAGCCATTGTTAGCTAATGACAATTTGTTAAAGGCCCTCAGTTGAGGGCTTTTTTTTGAGAAAGTTTTGTGCAAAAGAAGTTAGAAAAACTGTTTCAACAATATATTGAAGCTTTTAGTGAATATGATCTAAATAAAGTAGCTCGCTGTTACCAGCTTCCATGTAGTTTAAGTACACCCGATAGAATGATAGTGGTTGAAAATGAACACGCGTTTAATCAAGAATTTTCTGATATTTTTCAACAATTATTACAGGCGAATACTCAGCAAATAAATGCGCTTAATGCGAGTTATTTAGCGTTGAATAGTCACTTGGCACTTACTTGTGTTGATTGGGCATTTATTAATGATGAAGGCGAAACTTTCGCTGATTTTTCAGCGTTTTATCATATTGATATACGAGAAGATAATGGCAAAATAATCAGTGTGAGTTCTTTTGACTTATCACAAAGCCAGCAATTTTCTTCAACATTAGATATTTAGTAAACATTTAGTTAATCAATAGCGAAATAAAGAGAAAATAGAGAAATGAAAGTAAAGGTAGCTATTTTAGGTTGTAGTGGTCGAATGGGGCGTAATTTGATCCAAGCCGCTCATGAGCATCAATCGATAGAATTGATTGGTGGCAGTGTAAGAGCAAGCTCTTCATTTGCCAATTTCGACTTAGGTGAACTTGCTGGTATAGGCAGCTTAGGCCATAAAACAACATCAGATATCAATGACTTACTTAATGCTGATGTCTTTATCGACTTTACTTCTATTGAATCCACTTTTGAAAACTTGGCTTGGTGTAAAGCCAATAATAAAGCTTTAGTGATAGGAACCACGGGATTCTCGGATGAACAAGTCGAATCAATTAAATCTTATGGTAATGATATTCCCGTTATTCTTGCACCTAACACCAGTGTCGGTGTGAATTTACTTTTTAAATTGCTAGAAATCACCTCAAAAGCAATTGGCGACTATACTGATATAGAAATTTTTGAAGCGCACCACAGATTCAAAAAAGATGCTCCGTCAGGCACTGCTATGAAAATGGGGCAAGTGATTGCTGATACCTTAGGACGAGATTTGAACAAAGTGGCTGTTTACGGCCGAGAAGGTATCACAGGTGAACGGGATAAAGACACTATAGGTTTTGCAACAGTTCGTGCAGGCGACATCATTGGCGAACATACTGCATTTTTTGCAGATCTTGGTGAGCGTTTAGAAATAACGCATAAAGCAACCTCTAGAATGACGTTTGCTTTAGGTGCAATGCGAGCTGCTTTTTGGCTAAATGACGCACCTGCAGGATATTACGATATGCAAGATGTTTTAGGTTTAAAAGACTAAAACATCTTAGGTTTATTCCTGATGCTAAATAGAAAAGTGTTACTTTTGACGCTTTTAGAATGAAATTGAAATTAAGTGATGGTTTTTACATTTTTTACTAGACGAAAGTGGAGCTTGAGCGTAGAATAAGTGGATTTTGTCAAAAGACATTGGTTATAAGGATAGTAACCGTGATTTTGGCATTTTTTATGCGTATTTTTTATGTATAGCTTTTGTGCTTAATGGGTGAAGTTCTTAGTTGATTCATCATTAAGTTTCTTTCTTCTTAACGGAGGTTAAATTGACTAAATCTGCCATTTTGGTGCTTGAAGACGGCACTGTATTTAAAGGCACCGCCATCGGTGCAGAAGGGGCGGCCGTTGGTGAAGTAGTATTCAATACTTCAATGACTGGTTACCAAGAAATTCTTACCGACCCATCTTATGCCGAACAAATCGTAACACTTACATACCCACATATTGGTAACACTGGAACCAATAGTGAAGATGAAGAATCAAGTACCATTTGGGCGAAAGGTTTAGTTATTCGTGATTTGCCTTTACTCGCTAGTAATTTTAGAAATGAACAAAATTTAAGCGATTACCTAAAGGCGAATAATATTTTAGGGATTGCAGATATTGATACACGTAAGCTTACCCGAATTCTTCGAGAAAAAGGTGCTCAAAACGGCTGTATTTTAGCGGGCGATGCACTTGACGGTACGGCTAATGATGAAGCTAATGGTTTAAAGCAAGCTCAGGCTTTTCCAGGACTTAAAGGCATGGACTTAGCAAAAGTTGTTTCAACTAAAGAACAATATCAATGGACGGAAGGTAGCTGGGTATTAGGGCAAGGCCATATAACACCACAAAACAGTGAGTTTCATGTGGTTGCTTATGATTTTGGTGCTAAACGCAATATTTTACGTATGTTAGTTGATAGAGGATGTAAGTTAACTGTCGTGCCTGCACAAACATCTGCTGCTGACGTATTAGCGATGAATCCAGACGGCATTTTCTTATCAAATGGCCCTGGTGACCCAGAGCCTTGTGATTATGCCATCAATGCAATTAAGTCATTTTTAGACACTGACATTCCTGTTTTTGGTATTTGTTTAGGCCATCAGTTACTTGGTTTAGCCAGCGGTGCTAAAACAATCAAAATGAAATTTGGACATCACGGTGGTAACCACCCAGTTAAAGATCATGACCGTAATGTGGTGATGATCACAGCGCAAAACCATGGCTTTGCGGTCGATGAAAATAATATGCCGGAAAATATAAAAGTGACTCATAACTCATTATTTGACGGTACGATTCAAGGTATACATCGTACAGATAAACCTGCGTTCAGTTTCCAAGGACACCCAGAAGCAAGTCCAGGACCTCATGATGCAGCGCCATTATTTGATCATTTTATTGACTTAATTAAAAAGCATAAAGCTTAATCACCCTAAAGAGAGACGAATTACTATGCCAAAACGTACTGACATAAAAAGTATCTTAATTTTAGGTGCTGGCCCGATTGTTATTGGTCAAGCTTGTGAGTTTGACTACTCTGGTGCGCAAGCGTGTAAAGCGCTACGTGAAGAAGGTTATAGAGTTATCTTAGTTAACTCTAACCCTGCAACGATCATGACTGATCCTGAAATGGCTGATGCAACCTATATTGAGCCAATTCATTGGGAAGTTGTGCGTAAAATTATTGAAAAAGAGCGTCCTGATGCGGTACTACCGACAATGGGCGGTCAAACCGCATTAAACTGTGCACTTGAGCTTGAAGCAAAAGGTGTACTTAAAGAATTTAATGTTGAAATGATTGGCGCAACTGCTGACGCCATCGACAAAGCAGAAAACCGTGAACGCTTTGACCAAGCCATGAAAAACATTGGTCTAGAATGTCCACGTGCTGAAATTGTTCATTCATTAGAAGAAGCTCACGATACATCAACACGTATCGGTTTTCCTTGTATTATTCGCCCGTCTTTTACTATGGGTGGTTCAGGTGGTGGTATCGCCTATAACCGTGAAGAATTCGATGAAATTTGTTCTCGCGGGCTAGATTTATCGCCAACTAATGAGTTATTGATTGATGAATCTCTGATTGGTTGGAAAGAATATGAAATGGAAGTGGTTCGTGACAAAAACGATAACTGTATCATTATCTGTTCAATTGAAAACTTTGACCCTATGGGTATTCACACGGGTGACTCTATAACCGTTGCACCAGCACAAACACTTACTGATAAAGAATATCAAATCATGCGTAATGCTTCATTAGCGGTATTGCGTGAGATTGGTGTTGAAACAGGTGGCTCAAACGTACAGTTTGGTGTTTGTCCTGATACTGGCCGTATGGTTATTATTGAAATGAACCCGCGTGTATCACGTTCATCTGCACTAGCGTCTAAAGCAACGGGTTTCCCTATTGCTAAAATTGCTGCCAAATTAGCCGTTGGTTATACGCTTGATGAATTATCAAATGATATTACTGGTGGCGCGACACCTGCGTCATTTGAACCGACAATTGATTACGTTGTAACTAAAATTCCACGTTTTAACTTTGAAAAATTTGCTGGTTCTGAAGACAGATTAACCACGCAAATGAAATCAGTTGGTGAAGTTATGGCTATTGGCCGTAACCAACAAGAATCACTTCAAAAAGCATTGCGTGGCTTAGAAGTTGGCGCGAATGGTTTCGATCCTCAGGTTGATGTGACTCAACCGGGTGCAAAAACAAAAATTATGCACGAGTTACAAGAAGCGGGTGCTGATAGAATTTGGTATGTTGCTGATGCATTTCGATTAGGGTTAACGGTTGATGATGTTTTCCGTTTAACTAAGATCGATCGTTGGTTCCTTGTACAAATTGAAGACATTGTTCTTAATGAAGCGAAAGTGTTTGAAGAAGGCATGGCAGGTCTTACGCCAGAATTCTTACGCTCGTTAAAACGTAAAGGTTTCTCTGATGCTCGCTTAGCTGACATTATTGGTGTTGCTGAAGCTGAAATTCGTAAAAAGCGTCATAATGCTGAAATTTTCCCTGTTTACAAGCGCGTTGATACTTGTGCGGCTGAATTTAGTTCAGATACTGCTTATATGTATTCAACGTATGACGAAGAGTGTGAAGCTAACCCAACAGACAATGAAAAAATCATGATCTTAGGTGGTGGGCCGAACCGTATTGGTCAAGGTATTGAATTTGATTACTGTTGTGTTCATGCTGCTTTAGCGCTTCGTGAAGATGGTTATGAAACCATTATGGTTAACTGTAACCCAGAAACGGTGTCAACAGATTATGACACATCTGATCGCTTATATTTCGAACCGATCACCTTTGAAGATGTGTTAGAAATCGTTCGTATTGAAAAACCAAAAGGCGTTATTGTTCAGTATGGCGGTCAAACACCACTTAAATTAGCGCGTGCTTTAGAAGCTGCTGGCGTACCTATTATCGGTACTTCACCAGATGCCATTGACCGCGCAGAAGATCGTGAGCGTTTCCAGCAAGCGGTTGAGCGTTTAGGTTTATTACAGCCAGAAAATGCAACGGTTACTTCATTAGAAGAAGCCTTAGTCAAAGCGGAAACTATTGGTTTCCCACTCGTTGTTCGCCCGTCCTATGTATTAGGCGGTAGAGCAATGGAAATTGTTTACGATATTGAAGA
>DAINNQ010000078.1:7072-9411 GCA_036735825.1 Alteromonadaceae bacterium
GAAGTGAACCCGCGTGCGGCTCGTACTGTACCGTTTGTATCGAAAGCGACCAGTGTTCCTTTAGCGAAAGTAGGTGCGCGTATCATGGCTGGTAAGTCATTGAAAGAGCAAGGGATCACCGAAGAAGTTATTCCGCCGTATTTTTCTGTAAAAGAAGTGGTAATTCCATTTAACAAATTCCATGGCAGTGATCCTTTAGTAGGCCCAGAAATGCGCTCTACAGGTGAAGTTATGGGCGTTGGTAAAACTTTTGAAGAAGCGTATGCAAAAGCTAATTTAGGTGCAGGCGTGTCAGTACCAAAATCAGGGCGAGCCTTAATTTCTGTCAGAAACAGTGATAAAGAGCGTGTAGTTGATTTAGCAAGACAAATGGTCGCTTTAGGCTATGAGCTTGATGCAACACATGGCACAGCCATCATTTTAGGTGAAGCGAATATTCCAGTACGTTTAGTTAATAAAGTACATGAAGGGCGTCCACATATTCTTGATAGAATTAAGAACGAAGAATATAGCTATATCATTAATACTACCGAAGGTCGTAAAGCGATTGAAGACTCTAAAGTATTACGTGGTGGTGCACTTCGTTATAAAGTTGCTTATACTACTACGCTAAATGCGGCTTTTGCTGCTTGCCAAGCGCATGCTGCAGACGATAGAAATACAGTAACATCTATCCAAGAACTACATAAACTTTGCTAATTAGTATAAATTTTTAGCTTTATGTTAATTATCGGTAGATTTGAATAAAGATATAGAAATGCTATCTTAACGAGGTAAACCACCTCATTAAGTTTAGTGTTTCTACTATTTTACTGAAAAGAATTATTTAAAAAGTTGTTGTAAAACAGCTTTTTTGTTTTAAAAAGAAGAGAAAAAATGACTCAATATCCAATGACAATCCACGGGGCTAATGCTTTACGTGAAGAGTTACACCATTTAAAAACGGTTAAACGTCCTGAAATTGTAAACGCAATAGCAGATGCTCGTGAACATGGTGACTTGAAAGAAAATGCTGAATATCACGCTGCTCGTGAACAACAAGGGTTTTGTGAAGGGCGTATTCAAGATATTGAAGGTAAACTAAGTAATGCACAAATTATTGACATAACTAAAATACCAAACAGTGGTAAAGTCATTTTTGGTGTTACCGTGACATTATTAAATATTGATACAGAAGCTGAAGTTACCTATCAAATAGTAGGCGATGATGAAGCGGATATTAAAAACAACCGTATATCGGTTAGCTCACCAATTGCACGTGGTTTAATTGGCAAAATGGTTGATTCAGAAATTGAAATTAAAACACCAGGTGGTGTAGTAGAGTACGAAATTATTGCTGTTGAGCATATTTAATTGTATTCATATTTTCGTTAAGTTGGTCGTTAATTAATTTTAAACTCATGGTCAATCAATCGTTTATAAAGGTGCTTATATAGCACCTTTATTGTTTTCAAATTCCAATCACTTTTTCAGAAAAGCGAAGTTTATTGCTATGTCTTAAAAAGGCGATGAACTTAAATTTTCAATAATCTTACAATTTGCCTACAAAATTTTCATTGCTAACGTGTTAATCTACCGCTAGTTTTAATGTTATTTATTCGTTCAGCTAATGTTAATTTAACTTGCTGTACCATTATGTTGTTTCAACCTATTTACGAGAGAATCTAGATTTGCTCAATCACTCGATTCGTCAATGTTGCTTAGTGTCTTTGTTGTTGTTAACAAGTTGTACTTCTATGCGTTTAGAAGATTTTTTTGCCAGCTATGTTCAGCAAATGCAGCCCGTTAAAAACGCATTGCTACAAGGACAGTTTGAACAAGCTAAGTCATTAGTTCCGAAGCAAAATATTTCTCATAACGCCTATAGTTTGTCACTTTTAGAGCAAGGTAAGATCGCTTTTTTACAAGGAAACTGGCAAGAGAGTGAGCAGTTATTTTCTAAAGTATATCAAGAGCTTGAAAAAGAGAAGTTGAAAGCCAAAGTGCAAATATCAGCGGGTTTAAAAAACACCGGAGCAATAATCAGCAATGATAGCGCGATTAGTTATGTCATACCGCATTATGAACAAAGTATGCTGCATTCTTATCAAGCTTTAAATTACTTATATCAAGGCAAAGTAGAATCAGCGCTTGTTGAAATTAGAAGAGCAAACTTAGTACAAGTAAATGCACTTAAAGAGAATGAAAATGACATTATTAAAGCGCAAGACGAAATGGCTTCTTTTGGTATTAATGCGAGGTCGATTGATTCAGCTTATCCTCCAATGACCGAATTAATCGGCGAGGTGAAAAATGGCTTTCAAAATGCATTTACCTTTTATTTGTCAGGTGTTTTATAT
>DAINNQ010000079.1:0-9341 GCA_036735825.1 Alteromonadaceae bacterium
CAATCATGTTTATCTGAAATACTATCGCCTTCTAATTCTTCTTGAATACTAGCGGCTAAACCTTTACCTAACTCCACACCCCATTGATCAAAAGAACAAATTTGCAAAACGATCCCTTGAACAAAAATTTTGTGCTCATAGGCGGCGATTAAACTTCCCAACGTTGCAGGGTCAATACGCTTAAGCAAAATGGTGTTAGTTGGACGATTGCCTTTATGTACTTTATGAGGAGCCACTTTATCGATGTATTCTTGCGTGCGCCCTTTCGCTTTCAAATCAGCTCTCACTTGCTGTTCATTAACGCCAGTCATCAATGCTTGAGTTTGGGCAAAAAAGTTAGACATCAAAGTTTCGTGATGGCCTATAACTGGTGTAACACTTTCAACAGAACCAATAAAGTCAGCAGGCACAACATTGTTGCTTTGATGAAGGTATTGATAAAACGCATGTTGACCATTAATACCTAATTCACCCCAAATTGACGGCACTGTAGCATAATCAATATCTTCACCATGCCATGAAACTGACTTACCATTACTTTCCATTTCTGCTTGTTGTAAATAAGCGGTCAACATATGTAATGTTTGATCATAAGGTAAAATAGCTTGAGATTGAGAACCTAAAAAGGTGGTATTCCAAACACTTAACAATGCCATGATCACTGGCATGTTATTTTCAAGTGGCGTATTGATAAAGTGCTGATCCATCTCATCTGCACCTGATAACAATTCTTTAAACTTATCAAAACCAAGATCTAAAGCAATAGCTAAACCTATGGCTGACCAAAGTGAGAAGCGTCCACCAACCCAATCCCACATACCAAAGATATTTTCTTCTTTGATACCAAAAGCCATAGCATTCGTTTTATTTGCTGTTACCGCAACAAAATGCTTGGCAACAGCCGTTTCATCAAATGACGCAGCAGTTAACCACTTAATGGCAGTTTTTGCGTTGGTCATAGTTTCAGTGGTGGTAAACGTTTTACTTGAAACGATAAACAGCACTTTTTCAGGATCTAATGGACGTAAAATTTCGACAATTTGTGCGCCATCCACATTAGAAACATAGTGTACGCTGACACTATCATCACTGTAATGCTTTAATGCTTCTGTCACCATTTGCGGCCCAAGGTTAGAACCGCCAACGCCAATATTAACGATATCAGTAATGCGCTTTCCTGAATAACCTTTCCAATGCCCTTCTCTGACTTTATTAACAAACGCTTCCATTTTTTCTAATTGCTTGTTAACACTGTCAGTTACGTTTTCGCCATCAACAATTAAAGGCTCGTTACTCGTTCTGCGTAAGGCAGTATGCAATACCGCACGGTCTTCTGTTTTGTTGATTTTCTCGCCAGAAAACATTTTACTGCGCCATTCACAGACATGCGTTTCATTGGCTAATTCAAACAATGTCGACATAGTCTCACAGTCGATCAGGTTTTTTGAGTAATCGAGCAACATTTTAGGCAATTCAATAGAGAACTTGTCGAATCGTTTACTATCCTGTGTAAACAAATCGTTCATGTGCTGAGATTTCTTTTCTTGGGCGAGCTGCGTGAGCTTTGTCCAACTATTTAATGATTGACGACTTGACATAACTCTTCCTAGTGCATTAGTTTAGGTTTCATGGACTAACAATATTTAAAAGTGACAACGCTGTCAATTTTAAATATTCATTTAATATCAGATAAAGGATCCTAGCATAAGATTTTACCGCTAATGTGATAAATCCTTGCTGGTTTTGCAATAAAACAATACTCTGTTGTCCCTAAAAAAAACAATAATAGCGGATTATTACACTTTAAGGTTATTTTGATTAATGAAAGCTACAATAAATGATGTTGCTAAGCAGGCTGGTGTATCAATAAAAACAGTATCTAGGGTCATGAATAATGAACCTTCTGTACGTCAACCAACTCGCGAAAAAGTCATGGAAGCAGTAAAAAGCTTAAATTATCAACCTAATTTAGCTGCGAGAAACTTAGCGGGTACAAAAGCTTACAGTATTGCCTTTATTTACGATAATCCGAATGCTTATTATGTTATTGATATGCAAAACGGTATTCTTGCCGCCTGCAAAAAACAAGGCTTTGAATTATTAATTCATCCTTGCAGCTCTAAATCAGAATTTTTGCTTGAAGAAATAACCAGCATGATCAAGCACTCTCGCATTGCTGGATTAGTATTAACACCGCCTTTTTCTGAAATGCCAGAATTCGTAAAACACATTTTAGATCTTGAAGTAGATGTTGTTCGTATTATGTCTGGTGATAAAGTGCCTGACGATTTAGGCCTTTGTATTATGGTTAACGATCATGAAGCGTCTAAAAGTATCACACAACATTTAATCGATTTAGGCCATAAAGACATTGGTTTTATTGCTGGTGAAGCTGAACATATGTCAACCGTTGAACGTCTTAAAGGCTATAAAGATGCGCTTACTGAAAACGGCATAGCCGTTGACGAACGGTTGATCATTGCCGGTGAGTATTCATTCGAATCAGGTGTTCATGGTGCCAAACAACTGATGGCGGAAGAAAAACGACCAACAGCAATATTTTCATGTAACGATGAAATTGCTGCTGGTGCCTTATTCGCTTCACGTTTAATGGGAATAGCTATTCCTGAACAACTTTCTATTACTGGGTTCGAGAACAGCCCATTCTCACGCCAAACCTGGCCAAGATTAACAACCGCAAACCAACCTAACCCTAAAATAGCAGAAGATGCGGCGAGCTTATTAATTGCAAAATCACGTAAACAAACAGCAAAAAATATTACCAGTGTTTACACACCGCAATTAATAGTGCGCGACTCTACTAGCCAGGCAAATTAATCTATAAAGCAAACAACATTAGCCGCATTTTGAATCGCCACAATTTAAGCAAGTTGCGCAACCGTCTAATAACACAACTGATTTTTGATGACATTTAACGCATTGGCTGGCTGTCGATGAAAAATCATGTGTTGTATTAGCTGATTCAGTAAACGCCGCCTCTCTTTTTTTCTCAAGATAGGCTTGCTGATGAGTATCAAATTCACTACTAGGTAACATATCTAACGTTTTTAAATGCGTTTCAATTATATGCCCAATATCAGCGACAACTGACGGCATAAAAATACCTGTACCTCGTTGATAATATCCACCTTTTGGGTCAAATACCGCTTTGAGTTCTTCCACTAAAAAAGTGCAATCTCCTCCTTTTCGAAAAACGGCTGAAATAACACGCGTTAACGCAACCACCCAAGAATAAAATTCCATATTTTTGGAGTTAACAAAAATTTCGAACGGTCGTCTGACTTCTTGTTTCGTTCCCTGATTCAGCAAAATATCATTAATGGTAATGTACAAAGCATGATCTGAAACAGGCGGCTTTATTTTGTAAGTCGAACCAATGAGCATTTCGGGGCGTTGAACGTTTTCATTCAAATTCGTCGATTTTTCAACTTTTTCTATTGGTTCTTCGTTTTGGCTTTTCTGCTCTTGTGGTGTTTTAACTTTAGCAGCGGTAATGGTTTGAGTGATTTTTTGCATTGTTTTCTCCTAAAGTTTCCCGTAGTAACCTTCTTTTAGCGCATCATGTAAATTGGCTGCTGTATGGGTTTCGCCGTCATAAACAATTTCTTCATTACCTTTTGCAGTAATGACTGAGCCATCAGCTAAAGTGAATTCATATTCCACATTCGCTAAATCTGTTTCTTTCACCAGCACCCCTTGGTGTACTTCAGGGTTAAATCGAAAGGTAGTACAGCCTTTTAAGCCTTTGTCGTAGGCGTACATATAAATATTTTTAAATGCTTGGTAGTCGAAATCGGTCGGAATATTGATCGTTTTAGAAATCGAGGAATCAATCCAATATTGAGCTGCCGATTGAATGTCGACATGCTCTTCTGGGGTAATATTTTCACTGGCAACAAAATAATCAGGCAATTTATTTTGTGGATCTGCGCCATACGCTTGGGCTGCTTGATTAACGAAATGTCGATACGCTAATAATTCAAAACTCGACACAGCTACGGATTCTTTCGATTTTTTGCCCTCACGAATAATATTGCGATGATACTCATGTGCGAAACTTGGCTCTATCCCATTAGAGACGTTATTTCCTAAACTCAGCGCCAAAGTACCCGTAGGTGCAATTGAACTATGATGAGTAAAACGTGCGCCAATCTCAGCCAATTCATTAACTAATTCAGGCTGCTCTTCCGCAATGCGCTGCATATATCGACTATATTTTGCGTGTAATCTTGCTCCTTTAATTTTATCACCGACTTTAAAGCCATCGTTCACCATTTCTGGACGCTTGTTGAGCATGCTTTTTGTGACGGTAAAGGTTTTTGCCAAAATCGGCGCAGGGCCTTTTTCTTTTGCTAGATTTAAGGCTTCTTGCCAGCCCGTTAGAGCCATCACTTTTGATACTTCTTCAGTAAATGCCACCGCTTGCGGGCTATTATAAGGAATTTTTAATAATGTCAGTGCCGAACCTAAACCTAAGTAGCCCATACCATGACGACGTTTATTCTTGATTTCTTGTTGTTGCGCTTCTAAAGGCAAGCCATTGATTTCGACAACGTTATCTAGCATGCGCGTAAACACTTGCACCACTTCTTTAAATTTCGTCCAATCAAAATTAGCTTGCGCTGAAAATGGTTGGTCGACAAATTTCACTAAATTTACAGAGCCTAAAAGGCACGCACCATGAGGTGGCAGAATTTGTTCACCACAAGGATTACTAGCGCGTAATTGCTCACAAAACCAATTGTTATTAAATTCATTGGCGTGATCGATTAATAAAAATCCAGGTTCAGCATAGTCAAAAGTGTTGCTCATGATCATGTCCCATAAGCGACTGGCGGGTATATGACCGTAAATTTTACAAGCTATTTCACCTTGATCATTGACGAGATAATCATGCTTTTTCACGTAATCAACATCAAAGTAATTCTCTTTAAAAAGTACTTTATTTTGATCCGTTAACTCAATGCCATCCGCAAGTCGTTCTTTTTCAGAAAGTGGAAAAACTAACGGCCATTGACTATCGTTTTTCACTGATTCGATAAATTCATCAGAGATCAACAGCGATAAATTAAATTGGCGTAAGCGGCCATCTTCTCGTTTAGCTAAAATAAAATCTTTAACATCAGGATGTGAAATATCAAACACGCCCATTTGTGCCCCGCGCCTTCCGCCCGCAGAACTGACGGTGAAACACATTTTGTCAAAGATATCCATGAACGACATAGGACCTGAGGTTTTCGCACCCGCGCCAGCAACATAAGCGCCGCTCGGTCGTAAAGTTGAAAACTCATAGCCAATTCCACAACCTGCTTTGAGTGTTAATCCTGCATCATGAACACTGGATAAAATGCCTGTCATAGAATCTTCAATGGTGCCTGAAACCGTGCAGTTAATGGTCGACGTAGCGGGTTTGAACTCACTTGCACCAGCATTCGCAATAATACGCCCAGCTGGATATGCGCCCGATTTAAGGGTCCATAAAAATTTATCCCGCCAATGAGATTTATTCTTGCTTTCAATACTGGCTAATGCCGTGGCAACACGTAAAAAAGTTTCATCAATGGAGTGCTCTTGCGGTTGGTTAGCTTTATCTTTCAAGCGATATTTTTTATCCCAAATATCGAGCGAAGCTGCTTGCAAAGTTATTTCGTTTATCGAGTTTTCTATCGTGGTGGTTGAAGACATAGTTAACACTCTTTGGCATTGTTGTTTTTCCATCATCATAAAACCCTTATTTCAAAGATGCAACCACAAAGCACAACATATAGACATAAAAAGAAAAACAAACACAATATATTGTGCTTTGGTGATTTTTATCACATTTTGAGCGTTTTTTATATTCAGAAAAATCATTGGTAAATAATCAAAAATTTGTAAATTATTCGCCAAAAATTTCACTAGCAAGATGACATTATTTCTTAAAAAGTGAGTGGCTCAAGTGAGAAAAAGGGAGGATAAAAATAGAAAGAGAAAATTGAATAACACTTAAAAAGTGTGACCGAATGTATTGATAAAGTGCATTACTACGCACGATGAGTAGTAATGCCGTAACAATTTATCTTATAAAATTTTCATGAATATTAAGGTAAATGTTCACTGGCTAAGTAATCATGTGATTGCATTTCTTGCAGGCGACTTAAGCAGCGTTTGAACTCAAAAACTAAGCCGCCATTGAGGTATAATTTATCCATACTGACTTCGGCAGAAATGATTAATTTGACATTTCGCTCATAAAATTCGTCAACAAGCGCAATAAATCGACGAGCGGTGTCATCACTGTCAACATGCATTTGTTTAACATTTGCCAATAATACTGTGTGATAAATTTTGCTTAATTCCATGTAATCACCTTGGCTACGAGCCGATTCACACAACACAGAAAAGTCAAAATGGACAATTCCGTCACAAGCTTCAATCGTGGTTAACATGCGATTATTTATTTCAATATCAGCAGATTTTTTTCCTTCTTCAATCGATAATTGCTTAAAATATAGATGCAAATTGAGTTGCGCTTGCTCATCTAATGGCCAATGATAAATCTCAGCTTGCTGTAATGTCCGCAAACGATAATCAACGCCACTATCAACATTAACCACATCACAATGCTTATTAATGAGAGCAATAGCTGGCAAAAAGCGGGCGCGTTGTAAACCATTTCGGTACAGCTCGTCAGGAATAATGTTCGATGTCGCCACTAACGTGACATTAAGCGCAAACAGTTCTTCAAATAACGTCCCTAAGATCATGGCATCAGTAATATCGGAGACAAAAAATTCATCAAAACAAATAATGCACGTTTCATCAGCAAAACGTTTTGCAATAATTTTTAATGGATCAGACTGCCCTGTTAATGACTTTAATTCTTGATGGACTCGATGCATGAAACGATGAAAATGCACACGCATTTTATTATCAAACGGCAGGCAATCATAAAATGTATCAACTAAATACGTTTTACCACGACCAACTCCCCCCCAAAAATAGATTCCCTGAATTGATTTTTTTTCGGCTTTATCAACAACACGTTTCCAACGATTTAACACCTTTTTAAATCCCGACACGGGTAATGGCTTGTTTTGTAAGTCTTCAAATAAGCGTTGCAACTGTTTAACCGCATTTTCTTGTGCTGCGTCAAACTGAAAATCATCACGTGTTAAATCTTGGTTATACTTTTCTATAGGAGATAGATTAATCATGAGTGTCTAATGAGTTAAGGATGATAAATATTTAATGCTTGAAAAAGTAAATTTAGCATACATATTTATCTTTCAAATGAGTTTAATGTGTTAATCTCTATTTTCACCAATTTTTTGTGCGAATACAATTTTCCGCTACTAGATAAAGGGTATAAAAGTTATGAATATCGTTATTGGAATTATCATTTTTGTTGTTGGCTCTCTAGCAGGTTTTATTGCTAATAAAGTGTTATCGTCATCTAGTCAGGAGAATAAAAAACTCGCTGAAAAAGCTAATCAAAGTGAAGCGTCATTAGCGCAATACAAATTAGACGTGGCCGAACATTTAGATAACTCGAGACAATTGCTAGAGCAAATGAATGTCACTTGTCAAAAAGCCATGAACCAAATGGAACAAAGCACTAAGTTGTTGCAACAAGCAACACCTACTGAAAAAGATATCATGCCTTTTTTCTCTAAAGAAACTCAAGAGCAACTGGCACAAACCGTTGCCCTTCGCCACAAAAAAGAAGCGCGTAAAAATGATAATTTGGCCACTGAGGCTCCATTAGACTATTCAGGCAAAGCCAGTGGTCTTTTTGCTGATACGACACAAGTTGTTACAAATAGAGAATCTAATAACTAGGAACTTCTTATTCATAAAGAAGTCTTTTATTCGTATAAATAAGTTCGTTAGGAGTAATCTTACATATGAAAAAAATGTCTGTTTTAGTGAGTAGCATTTTACTATCAAGTTCTTTGGCTTTATCTAGCCTACCTGTACAAGCTAGTTTACCCAGTTCAGTCGATGGTCAGAAATTACCTAGCTTAGCCCCGATGCTAGAACAAGTAACACCCGCGGTAGTTCTAATCTCTGTTCGCGGTACTCATGAAATAAAACAACGTAATGTCCCAGATGCGTTTAAATTCTTTTTCGGCAATCCAAGGCAACAAAATCCAACCAGAGAACGTCCTTTTCAAGGTTTAGGCTCAGGTGTCATTATTGACGCAGAAAAAGGTTATATCGTTACTAATAATCATGTCATAAAAGAAGCGGATGAAATTCAAATCACGTTAAAAGACGGTCGCCAAATTGATGCTAAAAAAATTGGTGCTGACGAAAATAGCGATATTGCCCTCTTACAAGTTGATGCTAAAAACTTAATAGCATTGAGCTTTGCTGATTCAGACAAATTACGCGTTGGTGATTTTGCTGTCGCCATCGGCAGTCCTTTTGGTTTAGGACAAACAGTTACATCAGGCATTGTTAGCGCATTAGGCCGAAGTGGACTAAATTCTGATAATTTTGAAGATTTTATTCAAACAGATGCTGCGATTAACAGTGGCAACTCTGGCGGCGCTTTAATCAACTTAAGAGGTGATTTAATTGGTATCAATACAGCAATTATCGGCCCTAATGGCGGTAACGTAGGTATCGGCTTTGCTATTCCAAGCAATATGGTGAAAAACCTTGTTGACCAAATTATTGAATTTGGTGAAGTGCGCCGAGGTGTTCTTGGTGTTTCAGGTCGCAGTGTTACAGGTGAATTCGCTCAAGCGATGGAACTAGAAGAAGCGCAAGGTGCCTTTGTTGAACAAGTTTCTGAAGACTCAGCTGCTCAAAATGCAGGCATTGAAGCTGGTGATGTGATCACCGAAGTCAACAGTAAAAAGATTAAATCATTTAGCGAATTACGCGGAAAAATAGGCTCAATCGGCGCAGGTAATGAAGTTGAGTTAACCGTCATTAAAGCCAATGGCAAAGAGAAAAAATATAACATTACTTTGAAAAAAGCGGAATCTGCGAATGTTGAGCCAGCATCAATTCATCGTATGTTAGAAGGCGCAGAATTAGGTAATAGCCAAAGCAATGGTGTGCTAGTTTCTTCAGTTGAAGATGAAAGCCCTGCCGCACTGATTGGTTTACGTGGTGGTGATATTATTGTTGGCGTTAATAGAAAACGTATTAATAATATTGCCGAACTTCGTGATTACCTAAAAGATAACTCAGGTATTTCTTTACTCAATGTCGTCAGAGGAAACACCAACCTCTATATACGTATTCGTTAAAAAAACTAAATAAAGTTCGTAACGAATCATAACAGTATCTTAATTACCAACGGCTCATTTTATGAGCCGTTTTTT
>DAINNQ010000080.1:0-2049 GCA_036735825.1 Alteromonadaceae bacterium
CGCTTATTAAGTCACGCGCTCGGTAAAACGAAACTCGATGATATCAATCCTGACAAAATCGCTCAGGTGGTCAAAGAAACGAAAAACAAATCTTTCGATGAATTATTAATCAATATTGGCCTTGGTAATGCACTAAGTATTGGTATTGCCCGTCGCCTAACCGATGAATTTACTGAAGATTCTGCAGAACTAGTGCCTGTAGTGAGTAAAGCTAAAATGCCGATTAAAGGCACCGAAGGCATGTTAGTCAATTATGGAAAATGTTGTCGCCCTATCCCTGGCGATAGTATTTTAGCCTATTTAAGCCCGGGTAAAGGTTTAATGGTTCACCAACAAGGCTGTCGAAATATTAAAGGCTCACAAGAAAGCCAATTATTCCCCGTTAAATGGGACACTGACATCGACCGAGACTTTATCGCCAAACTGCGAATTGAAATTCTTAACCACCAAGGTGCATTAGCAAAACTCACCAATGTTGTCGCCAAATGTGACTCGAACGTTCATACCCTCAATTCAGGGGAAAAAGACTCAGGGTTATACGCTATCGATATGGAAATTACTTGTCGAAACCGTGTTCATTTGGCTGATATAATTCGTAAAATCAAAGTCATGGTTGATGTACAACGTGTTGTACGTAATAAATAACCCACGCAATTTATCAATATATTAAGTTCTAGGTAAAAAATAATGAAAACTATCATCAATACTGAAAATGCACCAAGCGCAATCGGCACTTACAGCCAAGCAGTAAAAGTTAATAATACCGTTTATCTTTCGGGTCAAATTCCATTAGTGGCAAGCTCTATGGAAGTGGTTTCTGATGATTTCGCCAAGCAAGCTCATCAAGTATTCAAAAATCTAAGTGCCGTTTGTGAAGCCGCGGGGGGTACACTAAACGATATGGTGAAAGTGAATATTTTCTTAATCGACTTAAGCCAGTTTGCGACAGTGAATGAAATTATGAGTCAATATTTTGAGCAACCTTACCCAGCGCGTGCTGCAGTGCAAGTATCTCGTTTACCAAAAGATGTTGCTATCGAAATTGACGGAGTGATGGAACTGCCTAACGTAGGATAATGTTCCTGATTTATATCCATTATCAGTGTTCAATTATTAACAGACTTCCCAAAGAGTAATCAACAGCTTTGCTTTGGGAAAAATATTTATACAGTTTACATGTGAAAAGTTATGACCCCAGAACGTTTACAACGCATTAATGCTATGCTCGATCAACGCCAGCCAGATCTTACCGTGTGTATGGAAGGCGTCCATAAAAGTCATAACCTTGCAGCGGTTGTTCGCACCGCTGATGCGATTGGCATCAGTGATATTCATGCGGTGTGGAAAAATGAACGCATGCGTGTTTCAGGCGGCAGCGCTGCGGGCAGTCAAAATTGGGTTGATGTGCATAATTACTCAAACACCACTGATGCTATCACAGAATTAAAACGCCAAAACATGCAAGTGTTAGTGACCAATTTATCAAGCACGTCGGTTGATTTTCGTGAAATTGATTACACCAAACCCACTGCGATTATTCTTGGACAAGAAAAATTCGGCGCCTCTGAACAAGCATTAGCGCTGGCTGATCAAGATATTATTATTCCTATGGTTGGCATGGTGCAATCGCTTAATGTATCTGTCGCCAATGCCGTGGTGTTATATGAAGCCCAACGCCAACGTAAAGCCGCTGGCATGTATGACAAAGCGCGTATTTCACATGAGCGACGCCAACGCTTTTTATTCGAAGGTGGTCACCCTATTTTTGCCAGTGCTTGTAAACGCAAAGGCTTACCTTACCCAGAAATTGACGAAAATGGTCAAATTGTTGCTTCAGAAGAATGGTGGCAACAAATGCAAATGACACAAGCAGCTTGGCAAGAGCTCGACAACTAATCTCAATTACATCACTTAGAAACAGGTAAAAGCGTGGCTGAACATCAACAAGGAATAGGAAATTTAGCCCGTATCACCATCACTTCACTCAAAGGTGTTGGCCCGAGTATGGCAGAAAAGCTCAGTAAAATTGGGCTCAACACCTTACAAGAT
>DAINNQ010000080.1:2149-9222 GCA_036735825.1 Alteromonadaceae bacterium
TGGCCCGAGTATGGCAGAAAAGCTCAGTAAAATTGGGCTCAACACCTTACAAGATTTACTCTTTCATCTTCCACTTCGTTATGAAGACCGCACACGTGTTACCGCCATTCGCGACTGCTTGCCGGGCATATTTACCAATATCATCGGTGAAGTGACCAACAATCAAATTGTCCAAGGTCGCCGTCGAATGATGGTAGTAACCATCAGCGATGGTACAGGCTCAGTTAATCTACGCTTTTTTCATTTTAGCGCTGCACAAAAAAATAACTTATCTGTCGGCGTAAGTATTCGCTGTTATGGCGAAATTTCACGTGGCGGACGCGGTTTTGAAATTATTCATCCTGAATATAAACCGCTCGACCAAGATAAACCGCTCACAGCGGTGGAAGAAACCTTAACACCTGTTTACCCCACAACTGACGGCTTACGACAAATCAGTTTACGGAATTTAACCGAGCAAGCGTTAACTAGGCTTAAACGCGGTCAAGTCGATGAATTACTGCCTGAAGAATTTATAAATGAACCCTATTCACTGGCGCAAGCATTAGCGTTTATTCATCGGCCAACGCCTGACACTTCGGTACTGCAATTAGAAGCAGGTAAACACCCTGCGCAATTACGCCTGATCAAAGAAGAATTATTAGCGCACAATTTGAGTATGCTCAAACTCAGGCAATCTAGCGATGTTCATCAAGCGATATCACTAACCGTAGCAACCGATATTGAACAGCAGTTTTTAGCCTCGTTACCGTTTTCACCTACAAATGCACAAGCGCGAGTTGTCAGTGAAATTCGCGCCGATTTAGCTAAATCACAACCGATGATGAGATTAGTGCAAGGCGATGTTGGCTCAGGAAAAACCTTAGTTGCCGCACTTGCAGCGATCACCGCAATCAGCCAAGGCTACCAAGTGGCGTTAATGGCACCAACTGAAATATTGGCAGAGCAACATGCGATCAACTTTCAACAATGGTTTGAACCGCTGGAAATTTCTGTAGGCTGGCTTGCTGGAAAAACAAAAGCGAAAGCAAGAAAACATGCCTTAGAGCATATTGAAAATGGCAATATGCAAATGATCGTCGGCACACATGCACTCTTTCAAGAGCAAGTGAATTTTCACAATTTAGCCTTGATCATTATTGATGAACAACACAGGTTTGGCGTGCATCAACGATTGTCGTTACGAGAAAAAGGCGCATTTGACGGAAATTATCCTCACCAATTGATCATGACAGCCACGCCTATTCCGCGTACTTTAGCGATGACCGCTTATGCTGATTTAGATACTTCAGTAATCGATGAATTACCACCCGGCCGAACCCCCATCACCACAGTTGCGCTGCCAGATACACGCCGCGATGATGTAATCGAACGCATTTATCATGCTTGTATTAACGAGCAACGCCAAGCGTATTGGGTGTGCACCTTAATTGAAGAGTCTGAGGTGTTGCAATGCCAAGCGGCTGAAGATACTGCGGTTTATCTGCAAGAACATTTACCACAATTAAACATTGGTTTAGTTCACGGTAGAATGAAAGCGCAAGAAAAACAAACGGTAATGGAAGCGTTTAAACTAGGCGAGTTACATTTATTAGTGGCAACAACCGTAATAGAAGTAGGTGTTGATGTTCCAAATTCGAGCTTAATGGTGATAGAAAACCCCGAGCGTTTGGGGCTAGCACAATTACATCAATTACGAGGACGCGTTGGCCGAGGCTCAGTCGCCTCTCATTGTGTATTAATGTATAAAAGCCCGCTATCAAAAACCGCAACCAAACGCCTTGCCGTGTTAAGAGACAGCAATGACGGATTCGTTATTGCGCAAAAAGATTTAGAAATTCGCGGCCCGGGGGAATTACTGGGCACTAAGCAAACAGGGCTAGCCGATTTAAAAATTGCCGATCTTGCCCGCGATGCAGACTTAATTCCTCAAGTGCAACAACACGCCTATATTTTATGGAAAAAACATCCTGACAAAGCACTCGCTCTCATTCATCGCTGGCTCGGTAGCCGTGAGCACTTCAGTAATGCTTAATTGTTCTAAAACTTAATGTTGTAACGTAAAATTTGAATGGTCACTTCGCTTTGCGCCATGTCTACTTTTGTTCTTTTATTGACATGAAATTGATATGGGTATTGGAAAATCTTTTCACCTTAATATTGTTTTTATATACCGACCGCCGATATCTTTTAACAAGAAAGTGAGACTCATTCTCGTTTTCTTCGAAGAAAGCTAACTTAATACGAATTTATGTAATTTAATAAAAGGTTTAGATTGCATAAATTAAAAATAAAAGGGGTGGATTTTCGAGTGGTAACTCGCACGAACCACTCCTATTCGTAAACCGTTAAACATTCATGGGGGATATTTTGAGCAAAGGGAATGCATTAGCAAAATCACTTTCATTAGATGTTAATCAATCTCTCTATAGTGATTGGGGAAATTTTTACGCTGAAATAAAACGCTATCCTTGTGTGCTTTTTGATCGCAACGGCTATATATTAATCAACGCAGAACAAGATTTGGCGAAATACGGAATAAAAGTTAGTAAACGAACCAATATCCCTCAAAAAATATCAAGTTTAAAAGACTATGTTTCAATTACTGGTGTTTTAGCTAAAGCGCCTGAAGAAATCAGTGGAAATGTGTTTTACGAAGGTTCTATTACAAGAATAACCGTAAACAGGTACGAAAGAGATCGCTCTGCTCGAAAAGCATGTTTAGACTACTATGGATACAACTGTTTCTCATGTGGTTTGAATATGGAGAGAATTTACGGCTCTGTCGCAGCTAACTTTATTCATGTTCATCATGAAAAGCCCCTTTCGGAAATTGGCGAGAACTATCTGTTAAACCCAATTAGTGACCTCAAGCCGCTATGCCCAAATTGTCATTCAATTATCCATTTAAAAACACCAGCAATGACGATCAGCGAATTAAAGATTATTTTGAAAGTGAAGAAAAATGGCTAACAAACTAAGTAAGCTGGGTAATTGCATGTAGGTGCCCCTTCTTGGAGCGTTACCCCCTAGTTTGTGATCATATTAATACCTTACCTGATGAAGGTCCTTTTAATATAATAAAGGCTTATTACCATTGATATTTAAAAGAAAATAAAAACATTACACTTCGCTTCATTATAGCCTGTCAACAGGGAAATAACTCAAAATCAACGTCTTGTAGTGTCCGAAAATTTTAACTATATTTTGTACCATAAAAAGTACAACTAAAGGTATCGTTATGAGTAGGCTTCATTTTGATCAAGATATACAACCGCTTTCAGATTGTCGAGCTGGTACGGCTTCTTTTATACGTCAGGTTGTTAGTGATATAAATATCTATTGATATGTTTATTTTTATTTTTATTTTTATATTCTCATATTTGACTTATACTGTACAAATAAGCAGTATTATATAAATGTAAGAATATGAGATTTATAAAAGTTATTCCGATATACATAGAAGCAGGAATTTCTGGTTTTGAATCGCCAGCAGCCGAATATAAAGAGCTAAAGTTATCATTAGATCAATTATTGATCCGCCATCCAAATGCGACCTTTATTGGTCAGGCCTCAGGTGTGTCGATGCAAGGTGTTGGTATATTTGATGGTGATTTGTTGATTGTTGATAGAGCGATCACCGCCCGAAATGGTGATGTTATTGTGGCTAATTATAATGGTTGTTTCGTCTGCAAAATCATTGATAAGCAACAAGCACGATTGCTATCAGCGTCTAAACACCATCTACCTGTGACAATTTCACCTGATGATGATTTTCAATTAGAGGGCGTCGTTACTCGCTCTATTCGATTACATCACCAAGCACCAGAATTAAAAGCATGTATGGCTTAGTTGATGCTACCTCGTTTTATGCATCGGCTGAAAAGGTATTCGACCCTAGCATTCGTAACAAACCGGTTGTGGTTTTAACGAATAACGACGGCTGTATTTGTGCTGCTTGCCCTATTGCCAAACGCCTTGGTATTCCTAAATTTACCCCCTACTTTCAAATTAAAAATTTATTACATAAACATGGAGTTGTTATTCGTTCATCAAACTATGAGCTTACGGTTGGGAATTTATTTAGACGCCGAATGTTAGGGAGTTAAATATAAAAAATTTAGACAGAGGAAGGAGCTGAGGTTACTCTATCACCAAAAATAACAAATGATCTCTACGTTCTGAATTTTTTACCCAGCAACTAAGCTAATCGATTGAGCGCTTTTGATAGCTCTCTAATATCGAAAGGCTTCACTAGCCTATTGGAATATAGCGATTTTGGTATACCACTGGCATCTATTCTATCGCTGTAACCGCTCATTAGTTGTATTTTGCAATTAGGGTGATTCTCAATGACAAATTTGGTTAAGTCTATCCCTGTTACTTTAGGCATAATGATGTCTGTTAGTAAGATATCAATATTTTTCTTATCTAGAATTTCTTTAGCTTGATTGGCATCGTTTGCTATCAATGTGGTGTAACCCAATTTAGTTAATTCCAATTCAAATAATTTTGTCAATGATATTTCATCATCAACAATGAGCACCACGCCTTCACCTTTTATATATGGAATTTCCTTCTTCTTATTATGCACTTTCGTTAATTGAGAGTTTGCTTTCGGAAAGTAAAGGGAGAATTCAGTCCCTTGATTTTCCATACTATCAACACTAATTGTTCCATTACTTCGCTGAATAAAACCGTACACCTGAGCCAACCCAAGACCAGTGCCAGCATCGCCTTTTGTTGTAAAAAACGGTTCGAATAGCCGTATTAAATTCTCCTGATTAATTCCCGAACCTGAATCTTTAATCGAGATACATATATATTCACCTGGTTGCACAGGTATTATCGTATTTGATTGCTTATCAATCTCAGCTAAATACGTTGTTATAAATAACTTCCCACTGGAATTCATCGCGTGTTTAGCATTTATAACTAGGTTAAGTAGGGCATTTTCTAATTCATAAGGATCTATTTTCACTTCAAAGAGAGTTGGAGAAAACTCATAAATGACTTCTATTTGGTTTGATAAAGCTTTATCAATCATCAAACGTTTTTCATTGATCAATTGGTTTAAATCTAATACTAGAGAGTTTTCTTCCTTTTTAGATGCAAACGATAATAAATCTTTGGTTAATATACGTGCTCGATCACTGGCGATCATTACCTGTTCCGCATATTGAACTAAACTACCAGATAAATCCTGTTTAATAAGCTCCGTGTAGCCTATTATGATACCAAGAAGGTTATTAAAATCATGCGCTACACCTCCTGTTAACTGCCCAAGAGCTTCCATTTTCTGGCTATGCATTACCTGCTGCTCTTGACGTTTTTCAAGTGTAGTATCCAAACAAGTACCAAGAAAGCGTCGGTTACCATCAAAAGACGGCAGTTCAGCTACGTTAAGCCTAATTGGGAATTCATCGCCATTTCGTCTTATTCCTGAGAATTCTCGTTTATTGTTTATCACTGAACCAACGTTTGTTCTCATGTAGTTTCTTAAATATTGGTCATGTTCATGAGAGTATTTTTGAGGCATTAGCGTAGAGATATTACTATTAATTATTTCGCATTCTTCATAACCAAACATTAGCTCTGCAGCGTGATTAAATGTAAGGATGTTACCTCTTTCATCAATAGTGATAACGCCTTCTTTCATATTATCGACAATAAGAGATTTTTCTAATTGATTTGAAGCCAGTTTATTTTCGATCAATTGCTGATTAGACGAATAATCTAACTGGCATACTAGTCCGGCTAATATACTTAAGAAGTTTTCTTCTATTAACAGCCATTGCCTCTTTGTTTCTATTTGCTCGGCGCAAACGACACCTATTTGTTTACCTCCTTTGACAATTTCAGCATCCATCATAGAAACGATGCCTAAAGGGTTAAGATAGCTTTCGGTAAATTCCTTTGTATCTGGATGAGTTTTGGCATCAAAAGCACTGATTCTACCTTTGGACGTTAGTGCTTGAAAATACATAGGGTAGTCAATGTAGTTGAGTGTAGCCCCTTTTGAAAATTCACCATCGACTTTATCGAACAGTAACTGACAAACGAGTTCGCTTTTGTCTTTATTAAAGAACCAAACACTAAAGCGGCTGACCTCTAACGTATCACATGCGGCAGTGGTTAGTGCTTGTAATGCTGTATGACTGTTTCCAGAATTAAACGCACTTTCGCGAGTCAAGCTGGCTAATGCTTGTGATTGTTTTAGTAATCTAGCTTGGGCTAATTCTTTTTCTTTTAAGTTATTGTTAAGCTCTTCCTGCACCTTTTGTTTATATTTTCTATCGTTATCAGCAATCAATATACTACTGCATGTACTTATTAGTAATTCGATCTTATGTAATTTATCCAGTGTGTAAGATTTAGACGTATTTAATAAGCCAATCACCGCAATTTTTTTGTTTTTTCTCAAAATAGGCAAAGCAATGCACGAGTTGATTGTGATGGAGTTGTTAGATTGGAACTTTCTACCGGTTAACTCTGTCTCTGTATTAGACACAAATGGCAAGTCTTGCCAAGAAATATAATCTATAACTTGGGAAATATTATCTTTATATATATCCTCATCAAATTGCGTTAAGCCATTATTTTTATAGGACAATAACTCTAAGCCATCTTCATTGCCTGTATTGATATTTGCAATAAAGCCTACTTGACTTGCCGTTTCTTGAATAAGTTGAGACAAAATATAGTCAAAAACAAGGGAACTATTATGATGAATAATAAAGGATGTATTAATGTCATGTACATCACGCAGCAGCTTTGTTTGCAGGTATACTGTCGATATTATTTGTGATTGTCGCCCCCATAAAGTTGTAATTAAATAGCAGCACAGGGTAAGAATAAGTAAGCTAATTACAGGGATAGCATATAACGCAGGGTGACGAGAGTTTTCCCAAAGCGCCGCACTTACTGCTGTTGTAAGTCTTATCTTTTTGTCATAAAACGTAATGTCATTGGTAATATAAAGCGTGTCATTTGGTAAGTCGGCATAGCCTGTTTCAATATATAAAGGCGTAACGTTAGGTAAGGATAGGTCTTCGACTTTTATCTTCCATAGT
>DAINNQ010000081.1:0-9217 GCA_036735825.1 Alteromonadaceae bacterium
CAATTATCTTTTTACTGACTTCTAATACTGATTTCTTTTGCTGACTATCAAATGGTTATTTATTGATGCTGGACTTGCTGATTTTTCGCATGTGCTTGCGCCGCCGACAAAATTTCTTGTAATTGCGTTAAGCTTTGATCGTATGGGATCACTTCTAACATTTTTTGTTGCAAGAAAAAGTTAATGACCGGCATCAATGATATAGATTGATCAATACGATGATCACTGCCTTTGCTGTATGCCCCAATGGCAATCAAGTCTTTGTTTTGCTGATACAAGGAATACACTTGTTTAAGTTGACGTGCTAATTCTTGATGCTCTGCACTAGTAACCATAGGCATAACTCGACTTATTGAGCCTTCAATATCAACAGCAGGATAATGCCCTGAATCCGCTAGAGCACGAGAAAGAACAACGTGACCATCAAGAATCGCACGAGCTGCATCTGCGATAGGATCTTGTAAATCATCTCCTTCGGTTAACACGGTAAAAAATGCCGTAATTGAACCTTGCCCATCTCCTCCGTTACCTGCTCGCTCAATCAGCTGAGGTAATTTAGAAAATACAGAGGGCGGATAACCTTTTGTTGCTGGCGGTTCGCCAACGGCTAAAGCAATTTCACGTTGCGCTTGCGCATAACGAGTAATGGAGTCAACTAATAGCAGTACATTTAGCCCTTGATCACGAAAATATTCACTGATTTGAACGGCCGTTTCACAACCCTTTAAACGCATCAAAGGCGAGTTATCGGCAGGTGCAGCAACAACAACCGAACGCGCACGCCCTTCTTCCCCAAGAATTTCTTCTATAAATTCTTTGACTTCTCGGCCACGCTCTCCAACAAGCCCAACAACAATAACATCGGCAGTTGTACCACGTGTCATCATACCTAACAGCACACTTTTACCAACACCAGAGCCAGCAAAAAGTCCCATTCGCTGACCTTTACCAACGGTTAGAAAGCTATTAATTGCTCTAACACCAACATCTAAAGGTTCTGTGATGGCACGGCGAGATAAAGGGTTGATCGGCTTATTGTCATATTGATAACTACCAACATTTTTTATCGGTCCTTTACCATCTAACGGCTTGCCAACGCCGTCTATCACTCGACCAAGAAGATCCATAGATAAGGGTAATCTCGATTTTTTGGTAATAGGAACCACGCGCGCACCAGGTAACACCCCTTGTAAGCTTTGCTCTGGCATTAAATAAGTGACGTCATTGGCAAATCCAACCACTTCAGCAATCAAGTCACCTTGGGCTGTTTCAACCATACATTGGCTGCCAACGGGCGCTTTTACACCGACCGCTTCTAATGTCAAACCAATGACGCGCACTAATCGTCCGGCAACAGACACGCTATGCGGATGGATAAATTGCTGACTGCTTGCAAGTCGTTGATTTATTCGTTGAACATCGATCATCAGTGTTTTGACACTTTTTCAAAGTTTTATTGATGTAATGCTTCTTGCAAAAACGATTCCAATACCTCTTTCATCCGTGATTTAATGGATAAATCGATATTGGATGTACTGTTTTCAATTTGGCAACTACCTCGACTGAGCTGAGGTGCTGGCAATAAACGCCAGCCTTGTTCACTAATGTGTTGCTCAGTAAATTGTTGTTCGACTAATTCAATGTCTTGAGGATTAAGTAAAATTTGTGTTTGCGCTTCATGACTTGGCAAAGCTTTCATGCCCGCAGAAATAGCAGAAATTAATATATCAGGGTTCGTTTTCGCTTCTTCTAATATTATCGCTTCAGTCAATTGCACAACCAAATGCAATATTTGTTGCTCAACATTATTTTCAACTAACGCTAAAGGCTGGTGTAATTGTTCGACCAATGTTTGCCATTGCTTTGATAATTCATCAATCGTTTCTTTACCTTCAGCTAAACCTGTTTCAACACCTTCTTCATGACCTAATTTCAGTCCTTCTTCGTGCCCTGCTTTTTTTCCTTCGTCGAATCCTGTTGAAAAACCTTCTTCTTTTCCTTGGTTAAAGCCTTCTTCATAAGCGGCTTGTCGTATTTGCTCTATGTCTTCAGCAGTGAGCGGAACCACCTCTTCATCTACTTCTTCAGGTGGTTCATAACGCCAGGTCGGTTTTTTCCCTAAAGCATTGGTTTTAATGGTTTTTTCATCAATTTCCATTTCTACCGAAGGATAAGCCCAAACATCTAGTTCATCACCTTCTTTAGGTTTAACTATTTTGTTGGCTTGCTGAACTGAGATGTAATTTTTCATTATTAAACAGCTAATTGACTGTTGATGTTGATATTAATATTGATGTTATAGGAATTCATCACCGCCTCCAGCGCCACCAAGCATAATTTCACCTGCGTCAGAAAGTCGACGAGCAACAGACAAAATTTCTTTTTGCGCCGCTTCCACTTCACTAATACGCACAGGTCCCATAGCTTCTAAATCATCAGCCATCATTTCAGCTGCACGTTTAGACATATTTGACATGATCTTATCTTTAAGGGCATCATCAGCACCTTTGATGGCTTTCATTAGCGCGTCTTGTTGTACTTCACGTAAAATAGCTTGAATGCCGCGATCATCAACATCCGCTAAGTTTTCAAAGACAAACATCAGATCTTGGATTTGTTGACTCATTTCTTCGTCATGTTCTCGAATTGAATCCATTAACATACCTTCAATATTGGTATCTAAATAGTTCATAATATCCGCTGCAGCTTTTAAGCCGCCCATTTTAGAAGCATGGGCACCGGCTTGACCCGCAAATTGTTTTTCCATAATTTCATTTAATTCTTGTAGTGCAGCGGGTTGTACTTCTTCTAAGTTGGCAATACGCATCATTAAGTCAAGTCGCGATTTTTCAGCAAATTGGCTCATAATTTCAGCTGATTGTTCGGGCTCTAAGTAAGAAAGTACAATCGTTTGAATTTGTGGATGCTCATTACGAATGATATTAGCGACTTGTTTAGAGTCCATCCATTTCAATGAATCTAAACCTTTCGCACCGCCACCCATCACGATTTGATCGATTAAGTTACCGGCTTTATCTTCACCTAGCGCTGCGGTTAATGCTTTGCGCACAAACTCTTCACTTTGGAAACCAATGGTTGAGAAGTTTTGTATTTCGCTAATAAACAGCTTGTGAACAGCGGTGATTTTTTCTTGAGTAAAATCTTCCATGGCCGCCATCACCATACCTACTTGCTGTACTTGTTTTGGCTCAAGGTGTTTTAAAATTTGCGCGGCATCTTCTTCAGATAAACTGAGCAATAAAATCGCTGCTTTTTCTGAGCCTTCTAATTTATCAACGTCAAAGCCTGCTCGCATTGGCGCTAATTCTTGGGTTTCATCACTCATCTTCCATCAACCAACTTTTCACTACTTGAGACGATAATTCTGGTTCATTCGCCACTAGCGCTCGAACCGCTTTTAATACATCTTCATCGCGATGTAAATCTGGCAGCTGTAAACTACCATCAGCTGCAAAACCCACAGCTCCTGCATCGAAATCAGCTGTTAGCATATCCATGGTTTCATCACCTAAGTCGATATGACTATCAAGTGATTTATTACCATAATCTGACGGTGTACTGTCTGGATATATTAATCGTTTCAACATTGGACGAACCACTGAGAAAATTAATATCGCAATCAGTAAAATCGCTCCGCCTAGTTTAGCTAATTTAAAGAACCAAGGTGTTTCATAAAATGGTACTTGTACGGTATCGTCAATTTCAACACGAGAAAATGGAATAGTGACCACTTCTAACGCATCGCCTCGTTGTAAATCAAAACCAATGCTACCCTGCAATAAACGGCGGATATTGGCTAATTCAGTCACGCTACGAGGAACTTGCGTGGTTGTTGGTTGTGCATCTTCAACGCCTTCAGCAGGCGGAACGGTTGACGAAATATAATCTAATGCAACTGACACACTGACTCTGCGAATAACACCCGTTTGTTGTTTAGTGTAGCTGATTGCTTCATCTAATTCGTAATTTTTGGTTGATTCGGTATGTTTTCGACTTGGCATGGCTTTTCTAGAATTAGCACCACCAGTGGTTTCTGGAATGCTTGAGTCTAATGGCGGTTGATTTGATAAAGCTCCTGGAATTCCGCCTAATGCGCCACCTAAAGTACTGTCTTCTATTTTCATTTCACTGCGCAGTGCAGGCAAGTCAGGATTATATCGGCGTTGCGTTTCTTCAGTATTGGTAAAATCCATAGTCACGTCAACTTGGGCAGTGTAATTACCTAAGCCAACCACAGGAATTAAAATGCTGTCGATTTTATCCATGTATTCTTTTTCACGTTTTTGTTCAATTTCAAATTCTTTACGTGAACGTGAGGAGATTGAGTCTTGCGAGCCTGAATTTAACAAACGACCATTTTGATCGGTAACCGTCACGCGATTAGGATCTAAGCCTTGCACTGCTGAAGCGATAATATCAACGATAGAGTCAACTTCTTCCTCAGATAATAAACGACCTTTGCGTAAGGTTAATACGACGGTTGCTGATGGGTTCTTTTCGCGTTTTGCAAAAACATTGTCTCGTGGGATAGCCAATAAAACCCTAGCTCTGCTTACCGTTTGTAGCTCTTCTATGGTTCTCGCTAATTGTTGTTCACGCGAATGTTTTAATCGTTCGCGCTCTAAACGTTGGCTGACACCAAAACCCATATCTTGCATGATAATGTCACTGCCCGTTTCAGGTTCGTTGGTCAGTCCTTCACGCGCCAATAAAAGGCGTATATTTTGGTATTCTTCAGTTGGTACAGAAATAGTGTTATTTTCTTGACGGTAATCTACCTGATTGGCATCAAGGTAATCCATCGTTTTGATCAATTGTTCAGTAGGGAGCTTAGTTAAATAGCGATACTCCGGTTGGTTTGCCCAAAGGATGACAAAAACAGCAATCGCTAAGCAAATAGCTAATGCCATTATTAGGGTCAATTGTCGTAAAACATCGACGTTGCCCAATGCAGCCGCAAACCCAGATTGTTGATCTTCAACTGAGTTGTCGTCATTATCATTAGCAATCATATCTGACCCTGAGTCTTGTGCTGCTAATGCTGTGCTACTTGCTTCTGCCATTTACTTTCTCCGCTATGTACTGCGTGAATACTTCTTTTTGCTAATCGAAAACGATGTATGTGTTTATTTTGCTTAATTAAGTGCTTTGCTTAGTGATGCATTCGCTAAACAATTGATTACACTGGCATACTCATAATTTCTTTGTACGCTTCGACAAACTTGTTTCGAACTTGTACGGTTGCATCAAATGCGACCCCAGCTTTCGCCGCGGTGATCATAGTGTCGGCTAGCGTTACACTGCGATCTCCCATTTCAAATGCGGTTCTTTTCGCGCCAGCTTCTTGCTGAACTTCGTTAACGGCATTAACGGCTTGTTTTAACATGCTGCCAAAATCACTACTCGACGAATTAACAGGAGTAATGTTGTTTTCAAGGTTTGGCATGCGGTTACCCATAGCTTCAAATTGCATACTTTGCATCTGGGCATAAAGTGAATTTGTTTTGATATCCATGGCGCTCTCGCTTGTGTCAATTTATTGTTTACTGAACTTGATACAGTACTAAAGCAAACAGAGTGCCAACAACACAAACACCAAGCATTACAAAGTAATCGATTGATTAATAATGATTTTTAAGTGGTGGAAATATGAAGAATTATTATTTTTTACTAGGAAATAAAAAATGAGAAGTACTAAAATTTCTCCTTTTGGTTATTAAATTGCTTTGCTGACCTCTGCGCACACGAAAAAACATCAAACGATGGGTTTGATGTTTTAACGCTTTTTTGGCTCTTTTTTCCGCAACTTTCATTCTAAAAAATGGAGATAATCACTTGCACTAGGCCGGAATTTGAATGCCACAATCGCGCATGCGGGCAATTTTATAACGCAAAGTTCTTGGACTAATACCTAAACGTTCAGCCACCGCTTTTCTGCTGCCGTGACAAGCATTCAGCGTATCTAGAATAATTTGATGCTCTTGCATTTTTAGCTCATTACCCAGCTTATCTTCATGATTTTTTGAGAGTGAAGACGAGGTATTTTCCTGAGCTGATGATTCACCATACGTTAACGACGAATGAAAAGCTGTCGCGCTTGCCATAGTGCCCGTAGAAAAGTTTTCTATGAGTAGGTCACTGGCGTCAATTTTATGATCGCTATGTAAAATGATTGCTCGTTGGATGACATTATCAAGTTCACGCACATTACCAGGCCACTGATAACTGGTCAGTTTATTACGTGCTGCGGCAGTAAATTCAGGAATGGCATCTCCATTTTTTTGACACAAGCGCTCAACTAAATGTTTGGCTAAAGGTAAAATATCATCTGGTCGCTCTGCCAATGGTAACCATGTCAGTGGAAAAACGTTTAAGCGATAGTATAAATCTTCTCGAAATACCCCTTCACAAACGGCTTCTTTAAGATCTCTATTGCTTGTTGCTATAACACGCACGTCAAGTTTAATCGTTTTTCTACCTGCTAAGCGTTCCACTTCCCGCTCTTGCAATACCCTTAAAATTTTCGCTTGCAGACTTAAATCCATCTCAGTAATTTCATCAAGTAAAATGGTACCACCTTGAGCTTGTTCAAATTTTCCAGGACACGCTTGAATCGCGCCTGTAAATGCCCCTTTTTCATAACCAAATAATGTCGCTTCTAACATGTTTTCTGGAATAGCAGCACAGTTAATCGCAACAAACGGCTCTTTCGCTCGGGCTGAATTGTAATGAACATATTGGGCTAACACTTCTTTACCTGAACCACTTGGCCCAAGCACCATTACAGAGGCGTCAGTTGTCGCAACTTTTTTCGCTAATTTTAATAATTCTATACTACGGACATCAGCCACAATAGGTTCAAAAGTATGCGTTGTTTGCAATGGAATGTATTGATTTACCATATTCAGTAATACTTCTGGCGCAAAAGGCTTTGCCATGTAATTACAGGCGCCTTCTTTGATCGCTTCCACCGCATCATTAATCGTACCGTAAGCCGTCATAATCAACATGGGTAAATTCGGGTAGGTTGATTTTATGCTTTTAAGTAATGATAAACCTGACATGCCACCCATTTGGACATCACTCACCACTAAATCAACTTGCTGATTTTTTAACAACAAGAGCGCTGTTTCACCAGAATCTGCTTCAAGCGCTTGATATCCCGCTAGTTGCAAGGTATCGACTAATGCCTCTCGTAATCCTGCATCATCTTCAACGACTAAGATTTTACTCTGACTCATAAGTATTCTCCTGTAACGGTGCTACTTGTTCAGTTGCATTTGATTGGGGTAATAATGGGAGTTTGATACAAAAATGCGCCCCTTCATTAGGCTTACTCAATAAATAAACATCGCCTTGATGGGCTTTAGCTACAGACTGAACAACAGCTAGCCCTAACCCTGTACCTTGAACACGAGAAGTGTAAAAAGGTTCGAAAATTTTTGCAGCCAAATCCGCACTGATCCCGTCACCATTATCTTTCACACTGATATAGGCAAATTGATCTTTGCAGTAGGAAGAAATATCAATCACCGCATCTGATTTGATCACTTCTAAACTATTGTGAATAAGATTTTGAATCGCCCCAGTTAATGCACGCTTATTGCCAAGTACATGGCAATCATCAGGGCAAGGCTGAATATTAATTTTAGCTTGTGCTTTTTTAATTAGGGCTTCTAAACCTTCTGTTGAGTCTGCAACAATCTCATTAACAGAAATAGGAGAAACCACTTGTTGCTGGCCACTTTTGGCAAATAACAGCATGTCATTCACTTGCTGTTCTAACTCTTGCAAACGTGACATGAGTTTGTCTTGAAAGTTGTCGCGCTCATGATTTTGTAGTTTTTTGTTTTTTAAGTTAGCGCCATATAACATCGCAGCAGAAAGAGGTGTGCGAATTTGATGGGCAAGTTTAGAAACCATTTGCCCCAACGACGATAAACGTTGTAATTGACTTAATTTATCTTGTAATAATCGCGTTTCAGTCAAGTCGGTGATCATAATTAACTGACCGGGTTGGTCAATCAATGCGGTAATTTCAAGTTTTACTCGGCGGCCATCATTTAATGACACTTCATGCCAATCATCCGCGCGTGGTTTAAAAGAGCGGCGGATCACATCAAACCAAGGCTGTCCTAAAATCGGCTCATCGAGTAGCGAGCTGGCAATTTTATTAATTTTTATTACTACACCATTACCATCAAGCATGATCATACCTGTGGGCATAACATCAATGAGTTTTTCTAATTGATTAGACTGCTGACGAAGTAAAGCAAGTTCACCTTGATAAGATTCATGCTCAAGTGAAGCTCTTGGGAAATGATAAGGTTGATCTATAAATTCAAATGTTTTCTGCTGATAAGGTTGACCATTGTTAGCTGAGTTAGCTGAGTTAGCTGAATTACCCTCAGAAGAATATGAACCAAAAGAACCAAAGCTAGTAGAACTAGTTGGATGATTTGTAGATTGATTTGAATAGGCAACAACCATAATGCTTCACTCGATTAATGTTAACAATCAAATAAAGCATGTTTTATGCCATTAAAAATTAATTAATTATTTCAACAGGTTAAGGTTGTTTTTGTAGTGGTTTTTCTTAGTCAAGAATTTGGCTGCCAATATCAATCAAGCGAGAATTCATGCTACTTCATCTAAAAAAACACAGGCTACTATCGCTTATTTTTGAAGATTATACTTGCGCATTTTTTCAACTAACGTTGTTCTTCGCATGCCGAGTAATTCAGCCGAACGTGCCACCACCCATTCGTTTTTATCAAGCGCTTGATTAATTAACGACACTTCTAAATCAGCTAAATATTCTTTTAAATTTAAGCCATCACTTGGCAGAACATCGACTTTATTCCCTGAACTTGCCTCATCATCAAAACTATCTTCAAATGAACTGCTATCTTCATCATCATCGTCAAAACCTGAAAACATCGCGTTTATAGCTTCACGCTCTTGTAATTCTTCAGGGTATTCAGGGTTATATTCTTCTACATCAATATGTCGATATTTACGTGGTAATTCACTGACATTCACCACTTGCTCACCAAACATGATGATCATGCGTTCGATAAGATTTGACAGCTCACGGACATTACCTGACCAAGGGTGCTCTTGCAAAGACGCGATAGCTTGCTCGGTAAAACGTACCGTTTGACCTTGATCGTGTTCAAAGCGCGACACTAACTCT
>DAINNQ010000082.1:0-9142 GCA_036735825.1 Alteromonadaceae bacterium
CTTATTATTCATTAACGACATTTTTACTTTAATTATTTGATATTAGTATCTTGTGAAAAAAATGCCAGTCACATTGGTGACTGGCCAAAAATACAACTAAATTGCTGTCTTAGTACAAACTGAACTCTACTGTACAGCACATGTTGATAATCATAAGTACAATCCCTTGCTTTAGTATCTTTGTTTTCATTGACACACATGATTTTATTGATGGATTTACCAAATTTAAATCAGTCAACATTCTACTAATTTGAGCGCCTTTCAATTTTTTGAGAGTTAGTAAAGTTAGAAAGTAGCTCTTATACCAATTGAATATCTTCTGCCATAATTTGTATAATCAATTAAGCGATTGCCAGAGCCTTGGTAATTACTTACCGTTTCTTTTGTTAAGTTAACTCCTTCAGCAAAAATCGAAAAATGATCATTGATTTCATAGCTAGCACTAGCGTCCCACTGCTCATTTTACTAATCTAGAGCTCCTCTTTAATATTCAAAAGACATTGCTATGTGTGCCAATTTTAATTGAACTTGCTTTCGTTACTTCATTCGTTTTAATGATTGGTGAAAATATAAAGGAGTGGTAGTAATTGATATTTCTTCCAAGCCCACGCTCCCCAACTATTATCGCCACCGAGCCCTGTTTGTTTAAAGTCGATGTTTACATTTTTAGATTTCATATGATTCTGACTTGTATAATTACAAGCGGATAATACGAAAGATCCAGCAACTATGATGAGGGACAGATTATTATTCATTTAACTCTGCTCTTTTATATTATGAATTTTTATTAATTAAATCTTTAAACTTGTTGATTCTCTTTTCACAAGGCGAGGAATATACTTTCCTTGGCTTTTTTCCGCTTCTTTATTTTCATTTAGGCAAAGTGCCATTTTGGCTGCTTTTATTGCCATCTCTTCAATAGGGTAATTAAGCGTGCTTAGTTTAGGTCTTGAATAACGAGATAGTAAAACATCGTCGAAACCAAGTACGGAAATATCCGAAGGTACTTTAAAACCGTTATCCTCTAATGTTGATATCGCGCCGATTGCCATCGCATCGTTATAAACAAATACTGCAGTAAAATTTTTTCCTGAGGCTAATAGCTTTTGTGTGGCTAATTCACCTCCTAGCAATGTAGGTTCCTCAAACTCTACTAAGTCTTTATCAATACTAAGTCCCGTTAAAGCAAGTTCATCTTTAAATCCTTTCATTCTTAAATGTGGATCATCTATTTGATGGCAACTCGCAATACAGGCAAACTTTGTATGGTTGAGTGTTAGGAGGTGTCGAGCAGCTATTTTTCCTCCTTCGAGGTTGTCTAGCCAAATACATCTGTGCGAAATTTCTTCAATATATCTGTCGATTAATACGAGACCAGGAACTTTATTTGAGAGTTCAATTAATACTTCGTCAGCTAATTTTTTACTATGGACAACCATTACTTCACAGCGCCTTTCAATGAGTAGATTGATGGCCTCCATTTCTGATTCAGCACTCACTAAACCAGTACTTAATAATAATTGCATATTGGATTGACGAGCGACTTTTTCTACTCCATTAGCTAATGATGCGAAAAATGGGTCGATAAGATCAGGAATGATAACACCTAATGTAGTACTTTTTTGTGTCACCAAAGCTCGAGCATTTGCATTTGGCGTGTAATGTATTTCTTTAATAACTTTGGTGACTTTTTCAATCGTCTTCTTACTGACTTTTGGTCCATTATTCAAAACGCGTGAAACGGACGCTACAGAAACTCCTGCTATGCGAGCTACATCTTTAATTGTTGTCATGGGGTAAATGTTTACATTGTTTTTTTTACGTTAATCTATAACAATTTATGCACTTAACTCAAGGTTTATTTGTTTTTATACAACAGTTGCATATTTAATTGTAAACGTTTACCCTTTGTTTTATGTTTACATTATCGAACGATTTAGAATCATGAACCACGCATTTGATCCTAATGAACACCCACACAGAAGGTACAACCCTCTAACGGATGAATGGGTATTGGTTTCACCGCATCGCGCAAAGCGACCTTGGCAAGGTCAAGTTGAAAAGATAGATGAGCAAGAAAAGCCTGCTTACGATGAAAGTTGTTTTTTATGTTCAGGTAATACGCGTATTAATGGTGAAATAAACGAAAATTATACCAATACTTTTGTTTTTAATAATGATTTTGCCGCGATAAAACAAGATACACCTAAAGTTCAAACAGATGATCCTTTATTTAAAATGGCAACGGAACAAGGTGAAAGTCGTGTTATTTGTTTCTCTCCAGATCATAGCAAAACATTACCTCAGCTATCTGTAGAGGAAATATCAAAAGTTGTTGATACGTGGCAAAGTCAATGTGATGAATTAGGTAAAACTTACCATTGGGTACAAGTATTTGAAAATAAGGGGAGTGTGATGGGCTGCTCTAATCCGCATCCTCATGGTCAAATATGGGCCCAACATCAATTACCTACGTTAGTTCAGAAAAAACAAAATGCCCAGAAAGCCTACTATGCAACGTATCAAAGTAATCTCTTACAAGACTATGTAAAAAGAGAAATTGCCAACGAAGAGCGTGTTGTTGTAAAAAATGAAGATTGGATTGTAGTTGTTCCATATTGGGCTGCATGGCCTTTCGAGACACTATTGTTACCTCGCTTTGAAGTGTCTCGTTTAACGGAGTTAAATACTAAGCAAAAAATATCGCTTGCTGATGTGCTTAAGCAAATAACGATTAAATATGACAATTTGTTTAACAGCTCATTTCCATATTCTATGGGGTGGCATGGCGCGCCATTTGATAATGAACAGCATGACGAATGGACATTGCATGCCAATTTTTTCCCTCCACTTTTAAGATCTGCGACAGTACGGAAGTTTATGGTGGGTTATGAAATGATGGCTGAGGCTCAACGTGATTTAACCGCTGAACAAGCGGCTCAAAGGCTACGTGAATTGTCTGATGTACATTATAAGGAACAAAAATAATGAATCAGCAAAAAAAAGCTCAAGATTTGTTTGAGCGACAATTCAAATATTCTGCGAAGGTAGTATGTCATGCACCGGGTAGAGTGAATATTATCGGTGATCATACTGATTACAATAATGGCTTTGTGCTACCAGCGGCGATTAATTTTGGCACGACAATCGCTGCCTCTCCTCGTCAAGATAATACCGTAAGAGTTTATGCGCATGACTGTGAAGAAGAGTTTAATGAATTTATATTAAGTGACATTTCATTTGAACAACAAATGATGTGGAGTAATTATGTTAAAGGCACGCTACAGGCGTTAATGAAGACATTTCCAGATATTAAAGGTGCTGATTTTGTTGTGACCGGCAACGTGCCTCAAGGTGCGGGATTAAGTTCATCGGCTAGCTTTGAAGTGGCCATTTTGAAAACTTTTGTTGAGCTTTATCAATTAGATTTAGATGGGGTTAATGCTGCGTTAATGGGACAACAGGCTGAGAATGATTTTGTCGGTTGTAACTGCGGCATCATGGATCAGTTGATTTCGGCAATGGGACAAGAAAATAACGCCATGCTGCTTGACTGCAAAGATTTAACCTTTGAAGATGCGCCCATACCAAATGATCTCAAGCTTTTTATCGTTAACTCCAATGTAAAACGCGGTTTAGTCGACAGTGAATATAACTTAAGAAGAGAGCAATGTGAGCAGGTTGCTGCCTATTTTGGCGCTCCTTCTCTTAGAGAAGTAAGTTTAGATCAACTAGTCAACGCAAAAGATAACATTGACCCTGTTCTTTTTAAGCGTGCTCGACATGTCATTACTGAAAATGCACGAGCGGTCAAAACACTTATTGCTATGAAAATTAATGATATCGAGACAATAAGTGTTGCTATGAGAAATTCTCATTACTCGTTAAAAGATGACTTTGAAGTAACCACGAAAGAAATGGATGGTTTAGTGAATATCATTGATAAAGTTCTTGGTAGTCAAGGTGGCGTTAGAATGACTGGCGGCGGCTTTGGGGGCTGTGTTGTTGCCTTAGTTCCTGAAAAATTGGTCGAAAAAGTAAAAGAGGCTGTTGATAATGAATATGAATCAACATTCAATATTAAACCAAGTATTTATTTATGTACCGCAACACAAGGCGCATTTAGATAAACATAACTTAGTATACAAAACTTACAATATTAATAACAAAATGGGTGTATGACTTATGGATTTTGCAAATAAATTAGGAACGATAGATAGTTCTATTTTTATTATCTATGTTATTGGGCTGTTATGCCTTGCCTTATGGATTTCCCGAAATGAAAAAAAAGAAGGCGCAAATACCGAAGATTATTTTTTAGCGAGTAAATCTCTTCCTTGGTGGGCAATAGGAGCTTCGTTAATTGCCGCAAACATTTCTGCTGAACAAATCATTGGTATGTCTGGTTCGGGTTACGCTATAGGATTGGCGATAGCGTCATATGAATGGATGGCTGCAATTACCTTGATTATTGTTGGTAAGTACATGTTACCCATTTTCTTAGAAAACAAGATATTCACCATGCCTCAATACCTTGAGCAGCGTTTTGATAACAAAGTAAAAACGACTATGGCTATCTTTTGGTTAGCGGTATATACCTTTGTTAATCTTACTGCTGTGTTATGGTTAGGGGGGTTAGCAATAGAAACAGTCGCGGGTGTTGACTGGATGTTCGGCATGATTTTCTTAGCTGTATTCTCTGTTGCTTATTCACTCTACGGTGGTTTAAAAGCCGTTGCTTTTACTGATATTTTACAAGTTGTGTTATTAGTTTTTGGTGGTTTATTACTAAGTTACCTAGCTTTAGACGCAGTATCTGATGGTCAAGGGATACTAGCGGGGTTTGGTATTTTGACTGAAAAAATGCCTGAGCACTTTGATATGATTTTAAGCCCAGAGAATGAGCATTACATGAGCTTACCAGGTATCTCAGTATTAATTGGCGGCATGTGGGTAATGAATTTTAGTTATTGGGGCTTTAATCAATATATTATTCAACGAGCACTTGCTGCAAAAGACATTAAAGAAGCACAGAAAGGTATTGCTTTCGCTGCATACCTTAAATTATTAATGCCGTTAATTGTCGTCTTACCGGGAATCGCAGCAGTTATTCTTTATCCAACGTTAACTCAACCAGACCAAGCCTATCCTTCAATGATGTCATTGATGCCTGTTGGTATTAAAGGCTTAGTATTTGCTGCATTAGTCGCAGCGATTGTTTCGTCTCTTGCATCGATGACTAACAGTATTTCGACTATCTTTACTATGGATATTTATTCTCGTTTTAAGCCGAATGAATCTCAGCGACATTATGTACATATTGGCCGTATAGCGGCATTAATTTCATTGTGTATTGCTTTAATTGTTGCAGAGCCATTATTAGGTAAATTTGACCAAGCATTCCAGTATATTCAAGAGTTTACAGGCTTTTTTACGCCAGGCATTGTTGTGATATTCGTGATGGGCATGTTCTGGAAACGTACTACCTCGATGGCGGCACTATCAGCGGCATTAGGCTCTGCTATATTCTCATTCACACTAAAATTTGCTTGGCCTGAATTGCCGTTTATGGATCGAGTAGGTTTGGTTTTCTTATTATGTTTAGCCTTGTGTTACATCATTTCTATTATGGGTAAAGTGCCACAAGAAGACAGTAGTGTTAGCTTAAATAAAGAAAGTTTTGAAACTGAAAAATCATTTAATGTTGCTGCTGTTGGTGTGATTTTAATCCTTGTCGCGTTATACGCAACTTGGTGGTAAGTAATTAACTAATCTTTATACCTATATTCATAAATAGGGATGATGATTTGCTTTAGTTTAGACATTGACTAAGTACAAGGATGTACTCCTCATCTAAGGCAGGAAGCCTAGATAACTTTATATTTAGGACCTTTCATGAAAGTTCTTGTCACTGGTGGAGCTGGCTACATCGGCTCACATACTGTTTTGTCATTATTAGAAAATAATTATGACGTCATTGTTTATGACAACTTAGTGAATTCAAATGTTAAATCGATAGACCGTGTTGAAAAACTAACAGGTAAATCAGTTGAATTTATTAAGGGGGACATTTGTGACATTGAAAAGCTTAATGACGTTTTCAATTATTTTAGTATCGATGCGGTTATTCACTTTGCGGCTTTAAAAGCTGTAGGTGAATCAACACAGATCCCATTGCGTTATTATCAAAATAATGTCCATGGTACGGTTTGCTTGCTTGAAGTGATGCAAAATCATCATGTTCATGATTTTATTTTTAGCTCCTCTGCAACCGTTTATGGCGAAGAAAATGATGTACCTTATGTTGAATCTATGAAACTCGGCACACCTTCAAGTCCATATGGTGCCAGTAAAGTGATGGTTGAACGTGTATTAAATGATTTAGCGCTTTCTGAACCTAATTTTAGGGGCGTTTCTTTACGTTATTTTAACCCTATTGGTGCTCATGAAAGTGGGATTATAGGTGAAGACCCAAGTGGTATTCCTAACAACCTATTACCCTATGTTGCTCAGGTTGCTGTAGGGAAAAGAGACAAACTCAGGATTTTTGGAGATGACTATCCAACAACTGATGGTAGCTGTGAACGTGACTATTTACATGTTATGGACTTAGCTGAAGGTCACGTCGCTGCATTAGATTGGTTGAAGAAAAATGATGCATTTAATGGCGTTGAAGCGTTTAATTTAGGTACAGGAAATGGCATTTCTGTATTCGATATTGTTAAAACATTCGAGCAAGCAACGAATAAAACGATACCATTTGAGGTTTCACCAAGAAGAGCTGGCGACTTACCTGCATTTTGGGCGAACGCAAACAAAGCAAATGATGAATTAAAATGGAAAGCAAAACGCGATTTAATTCAAATGATGGAAGATACATGGCGCTGGCAGTTAAATAATCCAAACGGGTACTTAAACTAATGACAACTCAGCAGCAGGTATTAGAAAGCATATTATTGTCAAATGATAATGGTATGTCCGTTGAAATAATTAATTTTGGCGCCAGAATTAAATCAATAAAGTTTCCAGTGAACGCTATTCCTACAGAAATGATATTAAGTTATGAGTCAGCCCAAGAATATACTGCGGATCAATTTTATTCTGGAGCTACTTGTGGCAGGGTGTGTAACCGAATCTCACAAGGAAAATTTGAAGTAGATGGCAAGATATATCAATTATCACAAAATGATGGTGAAAACTGTTTACATGGCGGTGAAGATAACTTTTCAATGCGTTATTGGCAGATAAATAAAAACACGGTAACTTGTTCTTCAGTAACTCTTACACTTCATTCGCAAGATGGTGATCAAGGTTTTCCTGGTAATGCTAAATTTTCAGTTAAGTACCAACTACAAAATGACAATAAACTGGTTATTGAGTATCTGGGAAATACTGATAAAGCGACCCCAATTAATTTTACCAATCATGCTTATTTTACGCTTGGGGAGCAAAGCTGTGAATCACTCTATTTGCAGATGCATGCATCAACCTATCTTGAAAGTGATGAGACGAATATCCCTACCGGTAATATTATCTCAGTAATAGGCACTGATTTTGACTTTAGAGAAAATAAGCATATTGGTAAGCTGTTATTTGAAACTCAAGATAAATCATTACTAGAGAAAAAGGGTTATGACCATTGTTTTGTTCTTGATAAAGGAGAAGTTGAGCGACCTAAAGCTATACTTACTTCTGTTAATAATCAGGTTAGTTTATCAGTGTACACCAACCAATTAGCCATACAATTGTACACTGGGTTTTACTTAAGTGGTCAGTTTAAGCCATACCAAGGGCTATGTTTAGAGGCTCAAAATTATACTGATGCCGAAAATCATGATTTCCCAACAAATATTGTACAGCCAAACCAGCAATATAAACGTCAAATTATATTTGAATTTCAATCAATAAAATAAGCATAGATATAATCTTAAAGTTGTTAATCGAAGAAACTCTTGATAAGTGAAATTATGCAATTAATGGCGACTCACTTGTTGACATGAGATTATTGATTATTTTTCTCAGGTATTCAGAGTTTTTGACAGCGTTGTCATTTCTATCGTTCGATGATAATGTAAAGCTTGAACATTCATCATGTTCATATTCATTATTTAGTAGCTATTCGACTTTAGTTGAGTAGGCGAAGCATCTAAGTTGCTATATGATGTTTTTACTATCATAAAGTCTAAACATTATTACTAATGCGAAATTGAACAATTCGGGTTATTAAGACGATATAAATTAAAGAATATCTCAAGTTATTTACGAAGGATTTATCATGCAAGAATTAAAAAGTCGTTATCCAATTTTAGAGCAAGCTAAAGCTCATACTTATATTGATACAGCTACCTACGATGCTATGTATAAGCAATCTATTGAGCAGCCAGAAACTTTTTGGGCAGAGCAAGCTGAAAAGTTTTTAGATTGGTATCAACCATGGGATAGTGTGACAGATGTTGATTTGAAATCAGCCGATATCAAATGGTTTTCTGGTGGTAAATTAAACGTAAGCTATAACTGTATTGATCGTCACTTAGCGACTAAAGCCAATGACACGGCAATTATTTGGGAAGGCGATAATCCAGCTGATGATTTAACTATTACTTATCAAGAATTACATGATCATGTCTGTCGTTTTGCGAATTTATTAAAAGAACGTGGTGTTAAAAAAGGTGATCGTGTTTGTATTTATATGCCGATGATCCCTGAAGTGGGCTATGCCATGTTAGCTTGTGCGCGCATTGGTGCTGTGCATTCAGTAGTTTTTGGCGGATTCTCAACTGAAGCTATTCGTTCACGTATTATTGATGCTGATTGCCAAGTTGTGATCACCTCTGACGAAAGTTTGCGTGGCGGACGAGTTATTCCTTTAAAAGCAAATGTTGATGATGCTGTAGCGGAATGCCCAAATGTACACTCGGTGATTGTTGTTGAACGCACTGGTGGTGATGTTGCTTGGAATGACAAAATTGATGTTAATTATCAAGAAGCTGTAGCGAAATTACCTGCGATTTGTGAACCAGAAGTGATGGACGCAGAAGACCCATTATTTATTCTTTATACATCGGGCTCTACGGGTACGCCAAAAGGGGTGCTTCACACTTCGGGTGGGTACTTGGCCTACGCTAGTTACACCCACGAAAAA
>DAINNQ010000083.1:0-9093 GCA_036735825.1 Alteromonadaceae bacterium
AGCTGACATTATCTCTTTACATTGCCCATTAACCAAAGAAACGGAAAATTTAATTAATCTTTCTGTTTTCAAAAGCATGAAAGCTAGCGCCATGTTAATTAACACAGCGAGAGGTGGTATTGTCAATGAAGATGATTTATTAACTGCATTAACAACAAATGAAATAGCCTTTGCAGTACTGGATGTACTTGCACAAGAGCCGCCACAACCAACAAATCCCTTACTTAATAATCAGCCAAGTAATTTGAAAATAACGGCTCACATTGCTTGGGCAAGCATTGAAGCGCAACAACGGCTACTTGATTTAATTGCCATTAACATTGCCGATTTTAAACTCGGGAAAAATACCAACAGAGTTGATGGTTAAGAGTTTACTACTCGCTTTTTACATTTCTTCGTTATTATTGAGAAGCTGTCGACGTTTACCCTTGTTTTAATCAATTAACTTAAGGATATACATGGACTTTTCGCGGTGTCGCTTTTATGATTTAACACAACGACAATAAAAATCCTTCAATGGAAAATTTATCTATGAACAAGCTGTTAAGCACCATTTTAGTTACTACTCTGATGTTACTTACCGCCTGCAATGGCAGCTCTGGTGAAAATACAAATCCAAATAATGACGCCCCCGTTGCCACGACATTATCAATTTCTTTATTAAATAGTGACGGTAGCGCTCAACAAAGTTTTGACAAAAGTGCCGTTATCACCGTGCAAGTTAAGGTTTTAGATCAATTCAATCAGCCTTTAAATGGCAACAGAGTGGATTTTTCAACTGACATTGGCAGTTTATCGCTAAGCTCTAAATTAACTGACACAACGGGCATTGCCACTATTGAAATAAACAATAGTGAATCGTCTTTGGGTGCTGGAACATTATCAGCAACCGCGGCAAGCTTATCTGCCACTACGCATTACGAATATCTTGATAATACACCCGCGCAAACCCCATCTAGTATAGCCGTACACATGAATTTAAATGGCGTACCTACCAATCAATTTAAAGCCGATGAACAAGTACAAATTGTTGCCACATTACTTGATGGTAACCAAAACGCTTTAGTGAATGAAATTATCAATGTGACTGCTGATTTCGGTGTGTTGAACACCGCTACGGCATTAAGTAATGAAAATGGTATTGCTTCAGTAACCTTAGCGGGTAACGATATTATCGGCGCTGGAGTTATCACGGTTTCTTTAACCAACGACAGTAATATTACTCAACGTTTTAATTATCAAATAGTACCTGCGGATAGTGCCGTACTTGATGATGTTAGAATAGGTTATGTTGATGATAATAATGTTTTTGTTGAAGGCGAAATAGAGTTATCAATCGCGAACAACACCATCAGTGCTGGTGGCACAATTGGCCTATCTGTTGTGTTACTTGATAGCCAAAACAATCGTTTAAATATCCCAACCGCAGTAACATTTACCTCAAATTGTGTCATCAATAACCATGCAAATATTGATGAAACTGTTTTTACTATTCAAGGGCGAGCAAGTGCAACATTTGAAGATGTTGATTGCGCTGGTGTTTCAGGCACTCAAGATGTGATCATTGCTTCTGTTGTGGCCAACGGCGTCACGTATAACGCTTCTGCAACCATTGAAATTACTGGCGAACAGTTAGGCTCTATCGAGTTTGTTTCCGCTCAGCCAAGCGCAATTGTCATCAAAGGCAGTGGCGGCCAAGAAACGGCAACATTAACTTTCTTACTTAAAAGTGCATTGGGCAATCCCTTGTCGCAACATGAGGTTGAATTTAGCTTAGATACCAGTATCGGCGATTTAAGCTTAAGCAGAACATCTGGCTTTACTAACAGCCAAGGGCTTATCACCACGCAAGTTTCAGCAGGCACAGTGCCGACAGTCGTTCGTGTGACAGCTAAAGCGAATATGGACGTTAATGGCGAGACAGTAACAGTACAAACGCAATCGAGTGAGCTATCGATAAACACAGGTTTACCAGAGCAATCTTCAATGACCATTGCAGCAAGCGTACTCAACCCAGAAGCGAGCACAATAGGTGAAGAATCCATTATAACGGTATGGTTAGCTGACAGTTTTAATAACCCAGTGCCTGATGGTACTTCAATCAACTTCACTTCTGAAGGCGGTACGATTGAGTCAAGTTGTAATACAGTCTCAGGCAGTTGTGCAGTAACGTGGACCTCAACAGAGCCTTATTTAACTGATCATAGATCAACAATTTTGGCTACCGCTTCTGGTCACGAAACCTTTTTTGATTCAAACGGCGATAACGTTTTTGATGATAGTGATGGCAATGCCATAATTAATAGTGAAGTTGACTCAGGTTTTGGACGACAAACACCGCTTTCTTCTGGCTTTGTTGATATGCAAGAAGCATGGCGAGACGACAATGAGAATAGTCAACGTGACCCTGAAGAAACGAAATTTTTCGATGTAAACGGTGATGGTTTGCACAGTGCCGCTGACGGTAAATTTAATGGCCCACAATGCACAGGAAGTAAATGTGATGCCAATGCCAAAAAAGCGACATTACGTAAAGCTCTCGTTTTAATTATGGCTCGTGCTCATCAACCAAATTATGTTTTATCAAATACTAGTCAATCGACTATTTATGCTGATAACACGGGCACCTCGAATACCATTCCTTCAATTGCTGATGGTAATTCTTTACCCTTACGTTTTCGCTTTGCTGATAGTGCGATGCAAACCATGCCACTCGGCACTATTGTTAACGTAACTTTAGATGGCGGAGAGCTACAAGGTACCACTTCAGTTGAAGTAGGCAATACCAACGCTTCAGGCTTCAGTGCGCTAGATTTTACTATCAATAATCCTGTTGGTGGCGATCCTGAACAAGCTACGCTCACCATTAGTATTAGCACCCCTGATACGGCAGCAATAAATTACGTGAGTAAAGCTATTACCCTGCTGTGATCCTATTTTTTAGCTAAGCAATTGAGCGCACTAAAATTTGAAAATACAAAAGCCGTTATCAAAATGATAACGGCTTTTTTAATGCTAGGCTTTATAGCAATAAATCAATCACTCAATGAATGAATCACTCAAAAAAATTTGCCATTAAAACCACGTGTCTTTTATTTTTCCGTAATGGAAATATCCCCACTGACCAACCCGTCTAAGCGGAGCAAATGGAAAAGTTGGCAAAGCTTTATTGTACAAAGGTAAATCAGGCACTGACTTTTCAGCCACTTTGTCAGCCAAACGTTTGCCTGCTTGCACCGAAAATGACACGCCAGAACCACAATACCCCATACTATAAAAAACATTGTTTTGTTCATTTTGATACACATGGGGGAGATCATCTAATGCCATACAGATCCAACCTGACCACGCATAAGCAATATTGAGACTTTTTAACGCAGGAAAACTGGTTTTTAACACTGCTAATAAACGCTGAGCGTAGTATGGATCTTCAGCACTTTTCCCTGTGATTGCCCCACGACCACCAAACAAAATTCTATTGTCAGGTAATTTTCGATAATAGTATTTCAAAGCACGGGTATCCATAACAACATTAGATGTTAAAAAATTACTCTGCGCAATTTGTTCATCACTTAAAGGTTCAGTCACTATAATTTGAGATAGCACTGGCAAGGTTTTATTGGTTACCAACGAATGAAAGTTTTTCGGGGTATAACCATTGGTTGCAATCACCACTTTGTTAGCCGTAATTTTACCTTGTGGAGTGATCAGCTGTTGGCGCTGGTTATCTTCATGCCATTCAATAATTGGTGATGAACAATGAATTTTTGCGCCCGCCTGACGTGCAAATTTTTGATAGCCCCACGCTAATTTTAACGGATTTAACCCATAACCATCTTGATACCGAATAGCACCGTAAGCGTTTTGATCCGCCATATAATGTTGGTGCAAATCATCACGTGATAATATTTGCACATCATAACCAAACATATTTTGTTGAAGCTGAGCTAAAGAAATCAGCTCTTTCAGTTTATTGGGCTTATGGGCAACTTTAATATAGCCTTGCTCTTGGGCGTCACAATCTATGCCTTCATGAATCAACTGATTTACCGTATCGACGCCAGCACACATTTCGTGATAAATGCCGCGCATGACTTCTTCACCCCACTGCTGTTGCATTTGAGTGTAAGATTTACGACCAGAAGATTTTAAAATAAAGCCAGCATTTCTACCGCTACAACCCCATGCTGTTTGGTTCGCTTCAAAAACATGCGCATTAATGCCATGCTCTCGAGCTAAATGTAAAGCACAGGAAAGCCCTGTGTAGCCAGCACCAATAATAGCTACATCAACATCTATATCTTGAGTTAATTGACCATCGTGCGGGGGTGCTTCTCCCGAAATTGAAGACCAATAACTTGCTGGGTATGGTTCACCGCAACCGGGAGAATTATCATGTAATGGATCGTACATCTGCTTACCTATCGTTAAATAACAGTGATAAACTATCAATTAAAAGCAAAATATCAAATAGAATTTATTAATGAATAAGCCAATTATTTATAGAACAATCACCCCTGAAGATTACGCTGCAGTTATTCACCTTGCCACGCTTGTTCATGGTGAAGGTTATATTGACGGAATTACCATAGAAAAATGGGTAGCTCAGGGTATTAAAGATCAGATAAACGCTAATTTTGTTGCCTATTGTGAAGAAAAGTTAGTCGGCTTTCGCTTAACCTTTGCCGTTGGAAATTGGCAACTCGATAAATGGTGTTCACCAACGTTATGGCAAGTTAACGCCGATCAAGTCTGTTATTTTAAATGTAATACTGTTGATGAAAACTATCGAAGTTATGGTATTGGCAGCCAATTACTAAAACTATCAATTGATGCCGCTAAACAGCAAGGTGCTCGTGCTGGAATTAGTCATTTATGGATGCAAAGCCCGGGCAATAGTGCAGTGAAATATTTTACTAAATGCGGAGGAAAGTTGATTAATACTCATCCTGACCGATGGAATGAGTTGAGCCTGCAAGGTTACGACTGCCCTATTTGTCATCATGATTGCCATTGCAGCGCCGCTGAGATGATGATCACTTTTGATTAACCATCATCTCATCGTATTTCAATTGGATTGAGTTTAATTTAACTCAATCCTATCTAGCTTTAATGAATTTGTTCAGTTCAATCTCAAATAAGCCTGACTAAAAACTGGCTTAAAAGCCAAAATTTAATTACTTAAAAAAACGTTGTAACAGCGATGCAGGTGGCTTTTCACTTTTACATGACTGTAAAGGATGAAAGTTTTTTAACTCAGGAAATGACACCTGTAATTTACAATGTTCAAAGTCACCATTCGCAGGATTAAAACGATACTCTTTACCCCATACACCTATATTTTCGGTCACTTGCTTAATTGCATCAACTACATAGGCAACCTCTTTATTCGTCATAGTTGGATGAAAAGACGCTCGGATCCAACCTGGCTTTTCTGCAAAATCACCAGAGTCAATTTGCTCAGTGATTTTTGAAGAAGTGTCATGATCTACATTCAATAAAATATGACCATAAGTGCCAGCACAAGAGCAACCACCTCGAGTTTGCACGCCAAATTTATCATTCAGTAAACGAACAACTAAATTGTAATGAGCACCTGGCACGTAAAACGAGACAATCGCTAATCTATCTTTAACATGTGGCTCTAGCATGACCACTTTGTCAGATTTAGCTAATTCTCCCATGACATGATCCGTGATTTCTTTTTCACGCATGGCGATGTTGTCTACACCCATTTCATCTTTCACTTTAATCGCTAAAGCAGTACGGATACATTGTAAAAAGCCTGGTGTGCCACCGTCTTCACGTAATTCGATATCATGGAAAAAACTGTGTTTACCCCACGGATTCGTCCAAGTAACGGTGCCACCACCTGGATGATCGGGCACACGGTTTTTATACAATGCTTTATTAAAAACCAGTACCCCTGAACTACCCGGTCCGCCTAAGAATTTATGTGGAGAAAAGAAAATAGCATCCAATGCTTGTTTAGGGTTCGATGGATGCATATCAATATCAACATAAGGCGCTGAACAAGCAAAATCCACAAAACATAATCCGCCGTGCTGATGCATAATTTCGGCGAGCTGATAGTACGGCGTTTTAATGCCCGTGACATTCGAGCAAGCTGAAAACGACCCTATTTTAATTTTTCTGTCTTGGTATTTTTCCAATAATTGCTGTAAGTGCTCAATTGAAGGTAAGCCTTCACTGTTTGGATCAATAATTTCTAAAGTCACATCACATTCATACCAAGTAGTTTGATTTGAGTGATGTTCCATATGAGTGATAAAGACGACAGGTTTATCTTGCTCCGCAAATTGTACTTGCTCTTGCATACGTTCAGGAATGCGTAAACCTAAAATACGCTGAAACTTATTGATCACGCCCGTCATGCCTGTATCAGCAGTGATCAAAATATCATTAGAGCAAGCATTGACATGCTTTTTAATGATCTGCTGCGCCTCATGATAAGCATGAGTCATAGCACTACCGGTTAGATTAGTTTCGGTGTGTGTGTTCGCTACAAAAGGCCCTAAAACATCAGTAATGTAATCTTCAATAGGCTGGTACAAACGCCCACTGGCAGTCCAATCTGCATAAACAATAGCTAACTCTCTTGAGTTAATCGTATGCTTTAAATCGCTTCCAATGACATGACGACGAAAAGGAAGGAAATAGTTTTCTAAAGACACGTTCTCTAGCGACATAGTGATACCAAAACGATTACAACAATAAATTAATTCTAACAATCAACAGATTTTCAGCAAGATAAAACTAATTAAAGCAAACAATTGGCAAAATAAAACCTAAATAGCCAAACTATTAGAATTTTCTATCGCAATTATCACAATAGCTATGCGAAATAAGAATAATTTTTCACTTATTATTTTAATGAGAAAAATGCTTTTTTATAGAAGGTATTTATTTAATAAATGTAGATTTTGATAAATGTAGGTTTAAGATAAAGCCCTTAAACGCACGACCTGTATTTATTGAGCTCATTAACTTAAAAAAGCTCATCTTGAGATTGGCGCTTTGCCTCAATCACAAGCTCTGATTGAGATTCACTTTGTGAAATTTGCTCAGTATGTATTTCATTTAACTGCCAATTCACTTGTGTTTTACCCATTTTTTGTAGCCATTGGTTCGCTTTAGAAAAATGCTGGCAACCAAAAAAACCTCGGTAAGCCGATAACGGTGACGGGTGCGGTCCAGATAAAATAGCATGCTTGTTATTATCTAAACGCTTAGCCACTTTTTGTGCATGGCTGCCCCAAAGTATAAACACACACCCCGTGTTTTTGGCATTAATGGCATCAATAATAGCATCAGTAAATATTTCCCAGCCTAATTTTGCGTGAGAATGCGCTTGGCCTTTTTTGACCGTCAGTACTGTATTGAGCAATAAAACGCCTTGTTTCGCCCACTCGACCAAATTGCCATGAGACGGCGCACTAAAGCCATTAATATCTGTAGTGAGTTCTTTATAAATATTGACGAGCGAAGGCGGTATTTTTATGCCGTGATTTACCGAAAATGCCAGCCCGTGAGCTTGCGGTTGTTGGTTAGCTCCTTCACCGTGATACGGGTCTTGACCTAAAATAACCACTTTTACTTCTGATAAATCACAATAGCTAAAAGCGCTCAACACATCTTGTTCAAGTGGAAATATCATTTCCCCTTGCTGACGCTGTTTAGAAATTTCTTGCTGTAAGCTTTTAAAATATTCCAACTCAGATTGTTGATGAATTAACGCTTGCCATTGATGGTAAATTTCAGACATAAAAAAGGCAGTCATAATAAAAACTGCCTTTATTGTAACCTAGCTGTGTCGAGGTGACTACTAAGCTAATAAATATTGACGTAGTTGAGCAAAGTCATTCGCCATAGTGATAGACAAAATGGTTTCGCCAGCACAGTCAGCTAATTCTTTTGGTAAACCAATAGGTTGGCCTAAAGTGCTTTCAACAACTTCTTTAAATTTAGCAGGATGTGCTGTGCCTAAGAACACACCAAACTCGTCATCGTTCGCGTTATATTGCAAGGCTTTATAAGCTACGGCAGCATGTGGTTCAGTGATATAACCTAATTTAGCTAAGGCAAGCATGGTCATTTGTGTTTGTTCTTCATCAATTGACACTGAACTGACACAATCACTCGCAACTATGCCAGATTTAAGCATATGTTCTACTCGCGGCCAATTATTTGGATTACTAACATCCATAGCATTTGACATAGTGGCAACCGTTTTATTCGGTGTCCATTCGCCCGTTTGTAAATAACGAGGCACAGTGTCATTAGCATTGGTTGCCGCAATAAAACGCTTGATCGGTAAACCCATCGCTTTAGCAAACAATCCGGCAGTTAAATTACCAAAGTTACCGCTTGGCACAGAGAAAACAAGATCGTTTAACGCTGACTTTCCTTGCTGACGGTAAAGTTGAGCCACCGCTTCAAAGTAATAACATATTTGTGCTAATAAACGACTAATGTTAATTGAATTGGCAGAGTTTAAGCCTATGGCGTCTTTTAACTCTTGATCGTCAAACGATTTTTTCACTAACGCTTGGCAATCATCAAAATCACCTTCAACCGCGATAGTTTCGATGTTATCACCTAAAGTAGTAAACATTTTCTCTTGCAGTAAGCTAATTTTCCCTTTCGGGTACATGATAACCACACGAATATTGTCGATACCATGAAAGGCATGCGCAACCGCAGCACCAGTGTCACCAGACGTCGCCGTTAAAATAGTGATTTTTTTATCTTTGCTAAATGCTTGTAAACAACGCGCCATAAAACGAGCGCCAAAATCTTTAAAGGCTAACGTTGGCCCATGGAATAATTCTAATATTGCTCGTTTTTCACTGATCGGTTGAATTTGCGCAGGGAAATTAAATGCTTCAGTAACAATTTCAGTCAATTGCTCTTCAGTTAAATCTTCACTTACAAACGGGTGTAAAACTTTTACGCTTCGCTCAACTAACGGTAAAGCTAATAGTTGTTCGATATCATTAAAACTTGGAATGCTTTCTGGAAAAAATAACCCTTGGTTACGTCCAAGGCCTTGCTTTACTGCACCAGAAAAGC
>DAINNQ010000084.1:0-9019 GCA_036735825.1 Alteromonadaceae bacterium
ATAATAAAGCTCACGGCCACAACATTAACAACACTAAATTAGCACCTGAACAACCATTTTATAGCCAAACTAAATATGTTTTTGATGTGCTTAGCTGATGATATTGCTTGAATTTTTATCACAAAAAAGGAAGTGCATTCACTTCCTTTTTTTTATTTGCTTGTTTGTTTTTTTGTTAATTTTAGCAATGTCTAATTTTGTAAAAACAATAAATCCTAATGTTCTTGAATTAATTCACGTCCAATAAACGTTTCACATCTTCAGTAATTTGCGCGATTTTTTCAACATTCACAGGTGCTATAAAAATAGTATCATCACCCGCTAATGTGCCCAATATGCCTGCTGATTCGCCCATACTGTCTAACATACGAGAAATAAGCGGTGCGCCGCCAATACCTGTTTTTACAATAATTTGTGTATTGTTATGCTTAACGCTCACAACAACTGACTGAATAGCTTGACGCGATTTGGGGATCGCTAGTTCATCTGGCAGAATATAAACCACTTGATTACTAGCATTACGCATTTTTACTGCGCCTAATTTTGACAACAAACGCGATATTTTAGCTTGAGACATATTTTTAAAGCCTTGCTCAGCTAATGCTTCTGCTAACTGACTTTGCGAGCCATAACATTGATCATGCAATAACGCTTTAAAGGCTAATACTAATTCGGCTTCATTCTTTTTACGGGTTGATGTCATTATCGTCGTTTATTTTTATCCTATGATAGCTAATATTTTAGCTATTTTTGCGGATGAATCCTACTTTTTTATTCACTAATTATCGTCTAAAACCACTATTTGAGCGCATTACCTACGTTACCAATAAATATATTTATTAATTTTCATTGAATATTTATACTCAACTTACACTTAAAATGATGAAAACTGACATATGCAGCGCCAAAACACCACTCTGTTAGTATGTTTAACAACGTTAATATTTACTCTTGGCTGTCAAAAACCCTCTAATAATCATCTTTCATTTTCCGAAAAACTCAATCCATTAGGAACCATGGCATAGATCAATAAAAGGAAGTTTTAAGATAGCCAAATAACATATCTCAACGTAAATTATTACAGGTGTGTTAATAAAGATGGTTAGCGTAGTTAAGCGAATTATGGCGACGAACTAAGCATCAAAAAAATAGGCTAAGACGAGAATGATATGACACTTATTCGATGGAATGATCAAACATTAAGCGTTGGCGTTGAGCTAATTGATAATCAACATAAAATGCTCATCCATTTGATCAATCAACTCGCTAGCGCGGTTGAAAATAAAGAAGATCATCAAACCATTGCTGATATTTTTTCACAACTACAAGATTACACTAAGTATCATTTTGATACGGAAGAAACGTATTTCTTCCGCTTAAATAATCATGACACCAAATTGCATATTCAACAGCATCATCAATTTATTAATCAACTCCATGAATTTGCAAAACAGCACCAAGACTTCAGCAATTTTTCATCACAATTACTCGAATTTTTATCTGAATGGTTAATCAATCACATTCAAGTGGAAGACAAAAAATTTATTGAATTGCACCATCACAGTTAAAGCTGTCGCCAAAACTTTCTAAACCACTAGTTTACGCTGTTCTGCAATGCCCATTGAAAGAATAAACGGTGCTTGTTTTTGCAGTTCAATAAAATCAGCTTTACAGCTCATCGACAACCACTGATGTTCAATTAAACATTGGGCAACAGCGCCACCTAATGTTGCCCCAGGGCCAAGAATAATTAGTTTATCTGGCGCATATTCTTTTATTGCAACTTCAATGGCTTTACTGAAATTATAAGCTTCTGTTACCTGCGTTCCTAACGTGTAATCATAGAGCTTTGCACGCTCGGTTGCATAGGGCTGCCAAATATTACCTAAGCCATCAATCAGTGGAATATCGGGAGCATGAAATAATTCTTCCGATAATAATTGCTTTGCTTTCACTGAGATGTCATTTAGCAAAGGCGTGTGAAAGGCTGCATGATTAAACAAATTCATCGGATAGCGATCATCAATAACTGGAAGCTTTTCTTGTAAAGCTTGTAAGCCAGCTTTATCACCACCAAAAACGAGATAGCCACCTAAATAAATTGACACATAGACATGACAATTTTCTTGTTGATTCACTTGCTCAACAATCGCCATGACCTCTTGTTCACGGGTTTTATCTTTTTGCCAAGTTTGATCAATAATCGGATAAATGAGCTGTCCGCCAATGACGCCATCTGTCATCATTGAGCCCATAGTATTAATCAACTCAATGGCGCCGTAGGCTTTTAATGCTCCTGAAACCGCTAAAGCTATGTACCATCCCATAGAATTTCCAGTAACAGCAACAACGTCAAACTCATCATTAATTGAGCGATAATCTGAGTAAGCACACGCATAAATTAATGCGGATGCGTTTTCGCCTGCGGTGTGAACACGCATGCTATATTTTTCCATCGCATCGAGTTCACTGATAGTTAATTGCTGTTGGTTGGTTCTAAATTGATCAATATGCTCAATAAATTCCACTTTATCACTATGATATTTTGCCAGATAGCCTAGCTCTTCTTTGTTATAGGTGCCGCGGCCTGGACAAATCACTACCGCTCTTTGTTTTTTAGACGTCATGATTATTTTCCTTCATAGTGCGCTAAATCAGCACACATTTTTTCAGCCAAAGCCACAATATCGTTTTTAGCTGGCAAGACATGATATGCCGCGCTGCCAAGTGGAATAAAACTGTCGTTTGCACATATGCGTTGAATATCTTGGGCAGGTTTAGGTGACGCTTTTTCAATGAGCAAACTCATTAATGCTTCACTGATTGAGCCCGTTTGACGACATTCATCAACGATGAGCACTTTTTGACAAGCGTTAACCTGTTCAATAATGCCTGTTTCATCCAGCGGTGCTAACCAACGCAAATCAACAACACGGCAACTTATTCCTTTTTCTGACAATATTTTTTCAGCTTGTCGAGATAAATAATAGCCATTGCCGTAGGTTAAAATACAAAGTTGCTCCCCTTCGCCATAAGCAGAAACACTCATCACTGTTTGACTTGTTTGCGTACTTTGCTGCTGATAAGGGAAAGTCCATAATCCGTCACCTTCTTGGTGCAGATCTTTGGTCATGTATAGCGCGATAGGTTCTAAAAATACCACGATGCGTTGCTGTTCTTGAGCAAGTTTGACTGACGTGGTTAACATTTCTTGTGCATCTTTGCCATTTGACGGACAAGCCAAAATCACCCCAGGAATATCACGAAAAACAGCAAAAGAATTATCGTTATGAAAATGTCCACCAAAGCCTTTTTGATAAGCTAAACCTGCAATGCGGATCACCATAGGATTGGTGTATTGGCCTTTTGAGAAAAACGCGAGAGTGGCCGCTTCTCCTCTAATTTGATCTTCCGCGTTATGCACATAAGCAAGAAATTGAATTTCAGGCATAGGTAAAAAGCCATTATGCGCTAAACCAATCGCTCCGCCTAAAATCGATTGCTCATCAAGCAAGGTATTGAGCATTCTGTTTTTGCCAAAACGATCTAATAATTTACTGGTAACGTTGTAAACACCACCTTTGCGCGCAATATCTTCACCGAGCATGACGATATTGTCATGTTCAGCCATGAGATCAAGCAAGGTCCAGTTAATTATTTTTGCAAGGTGTTGAGGCTTACTGAGGTTATGTTTTTCATGAGCAAACAAAGCCGTTCGTCTGCTTTCATCAACCTCTTTGACAGGTAATACTTGAGATTGATCTACAACAGGAACAAGACTCTCCATCACTTGTTCAGCAGTCATCAACTTAGGTTTAGTTATGACTTGCTCGGCAACGCGTTCAATGCGACTGGCAATATCGTTGTAAATAGTAATGATTTGCTCAGCGGTAAGAATCTCGTTTTCGAGCAGAATTCTTGCACTATGTAAAAGCGGATCATTGTGCTCATTCGCTGCAATTTGTTGAGGATCACGATAGACAAATTCCGCATCTGATCCCGCATGACCTAGTAAGCGAATTAACTTAACGTGTAAAAATACCGGTTTGCGTTTTTCACGGGCAATTTTTGCTGCCAATGTTGATACACGATAGGTGTCGAGTAAATTTAAGCCATCACAGGTTAAATAAATTAATCCTGCTCGATTCTTATAATTGGCTTCAACCCAACCTGTTGGCGTAGACGTTGAAATACCAATACCATTATCTTCACAAACAAAAACAATTGGCATAGGAATAGATTGATATGACGCCCACGCCGCACTGTTAATTGCCCCTTGTGCCGTTGAATGATTTGACGAAGCATCACCAAAACTACAAATCACCACACTGTCGTTAGCAAGTTCACCTTGATGACCCGATCTTCTTGCTAAGTCGATAGAAAATGCAGCTCCCATCGCTTTAGGTAAATGCGAAGCAATTGTGCTGGTTTGCGGCGGAATATTTAACGCTTTACTTCCTAAAACTTTATGACGACCACCAGAAATAGGATCATCTTTGGCTGCAGCAAACGATAACAACATGTCATAAATTGACGTTTGCCCGTCAACTTTCTTACCGCGTTGAATAACAAACGCACCACTGCGATAATGAAGAAATGCCATATCGTCTGCGCGAAAAGCTTTAGCAACAGCAGCATTACCTTCATGGCCTGAACTGCCAATGGTGTAAAAACTCTGTCCTTGCTTTTGCATTTCTCGCGAATGTAAATCTAAGTGTCGGCTGATCACTTGAGATTCAAATAAATCAATGACGTCAACATCAGAAAGCCCAACCTCAGCGGCGGTTAACTGGTGACTTAAATGAGGTAAATCAAACTGCTTTACAAAGTGAATAAAATTTTCTTTTACACACTTATTACGATCAGACATCTTGTATCGCCTATTCCTGAATTACATTTGATCAGTTATTTAACTAACCATTTTATTAATGACATTTTTTAGATAAACACCGTTAAGTCACGAGTACAGTTTGACTCGTGACTTTGTGCTTGTGACTAAAAGAAAGCCTGTAAACCAGTTTGTGCTCTACCTAAAATTAAGGCGTGAACGTCATGAGTTCCTTCGTAAGTATTTACCGCTTCAAGGTTCATCATATGACGAATAACATGAAACTCATCGGCAATACCGTTGCCGCCGTGCATATCACGAGCTGTGCGGGCTATTTCTAGTGCTTTGCCACATGAATTACGTTTAATTAATGAAATTGCCTCTGGCGCTAATGTGCCAGCATCCATCATGCGGCCAACTTGCAAACAGGCAAATAAGGCGGTGGTAATTTCAGTTTGCATATCTGCGAGTTTTTTCTGGATCAGCTGAGTAGCCGCTAACGGACGACCAAATTGCTCACGATCTAAAGTGTATTGACGGGCAGCATGCCAACAAAATTCTGCAGCACCTAATGCGCCCCAACCAATGCCATAACGCGCTTTGTTTAAACAACCAAACGGGCCTGATAAACCTTTAACATGAGGCATTAAGTTTTCTTCTGGCACGAAAACATTATCCATGACCACTTCACCCGTGATAGAAGCGCGTAATGAAAATTTACCTTCAATCTTAGGTGCTGAAAGTCCTTCCATGCCTTTTTCTAAAATAAAGCCTTTGATAACACCGTCTAATTTTGCCCAAATAATAAATACGTCAGCAATTGGGGAATTAGTGATCCACATTTTATTACCCGTTAAGCGATAGCCGCCGTCAACTTTCACAGCTCTGGTGGTTAAACTTGCTGGATCAGAACCTGAATTTGGCTCAGTTAAACCGAAACAGCCAATCAGTTCACCTGTGGCCAGTTTCGGTAAATATTTCATTTTTTGCTCTTCAGTACCATAAGCATGAATCGGATGCATCACTAATGATGATTGCACACTCATTGCACTACGGTAGCCACTGTCAACACGCTCAACTTCACGCGCTATTAAGCCATAAGCAACGTAATTCACTCCTGCGCAGCCGTATTTTTCTTCAATGGTGCAGCCTAATAAACCTAAAGCGCCTAACTCTTTCATAATTTCAGGATCGAAGATTTCTTCGCGGTTGGCTTTTAAAACTCGAGGCATTAAGTTTTCTTGGCAATATTGATGGGCGCTATCACGGATCATGCGCTCGTCTTCTGATAACAATGAATCAAGTAATAATGGATCTTGCCAGTTAAAGCTAGGTTTTGACGATGCGTGTGACATAACGGTTCCCATTCAATTATTAGTGTTAAAAAACAAGTTAAATATTTTTAGTTGCTAAAGATTAATCAATTCCTAGATAAAGTTAAAATATAGATTTTCTTTACTTGGTATAGTTTTTTCCTATAGCTATTTTTAACGAATTCATCAATAATAATGCTATGGATTTAAAACACTTAAAATACTTTACCCATGTTTATGAGCAGCATAGTTTTAGTGCTGCGGCGAAAGTGTGCTTTATCGCTCAGCCGTCAATTTCGGCTGCGGTTGCTCAGCTCGAGCAAGAGATCAATCAAACGCTATTCGTTCGTCACGCTCGTGGAATAACACCAACAGAACATGGCGATAAACTCTATCCATTAGCAAAACAAATTCTTGGCCAAGCTGACGCGATAAAATCATCGTTTAAAAATAGTGGCACCAAACAAACATTTTTATTAGGTGTTACCAAAGGGCTTGGGGTTAAAAGAATGAGCGCCTTACTGCAAGATTTTATTTCATCGCAACCAACGATGGAATTAACCTTAGTGCCCCAGCATGAGGTGTGCGATGCACGCATAATCATTAAAGAAGAACTAAACGATGGTGAGCAGTATGTTTCTATTTGGCAAGAAAACTATTTACTTGCCGTGCCGCTTAATCACCCTTTGTCGTTAAAAGAGTCGATTGAGTTAGTGGATTTTGACCAACTTGCCTTTATTCAACGTACCCCTTGCAGTGCATGGCAAATGCTCACCGACACCTTGACATTATCAGGTATTCAAATTGATATTAGGGCAAAAATTCAAACCATTGATTATGCGCTTGGTTTAGTGCGTGCGGGTTTAGGTTGTGCACTGGTGCCTGCTCACCCAGAAGTTATCGAACAAACCGATATTGCTTTTAGACCAATCACCTCAATGAAGCTGACGCGAGAAATTGTTTTAGCTTATCAAGAAAATTTTAAAACCTTAGAAAAATTAAAGCGCTTAATTGCCCGTCATAAAAAATACAGCTAATTCTTACAATGCCTTTTCTCCAGTGAATACTTACAAAAATTAACAAAGACCAACAATTTTCCGACACTTCCCTGCAAGTTTCACACAACAAACTTCGTCACAATAGCGGCAAATAAACCAACATCAATACCAATTTGACTAATTACTCATGAAACACCTTACATTAAACGCTATAACGTTAGTGATATGTCATAGCTTGTTGCTCACAAGTGCTAATGCTAACGAAAATAACTTATCGACAATAAAAAATGATGACAACGCTATTGAAAAAATTGAAGTACAAGGCCGACGAAATCAAGCCAACTCTGAAGTTAGTGTTGAAACGGAAAAATTATTAGCGATAGCAGGACTTGATCACGATCCATTAAACGCCGTTTTTAGTATGCCCGGCGTAGTTTACGCAGGTGGTGACAATGGCGGGGAGCCAGCTATTCGTGGCTCATCGCCAGATGATAATGCTTTTTATATCGATGACATGCCTGTTGGTTATATTTTCCATTTATTTGGCGATAGTATTTTTAATGAAAATGTCGTGCGTGATTTTAGTTTGCATCCTGCAGCATTTGGTAGCCAATATGGCAACGCCACAGGTGGTGTATTTGATGTGCAATTACGCGACCCTAAAAATCAAGACATCACGACCACTGTTGATGCCAGCTTATTAAAAACAGGCGTTATGGTTGAAGGTGGAGTGAATGATGATCAAGCATTTTATGTGTCTTATCGTCGCAGTTTAATTCATCTCTTTTTGCCTGAAGGTGAAGAAGATGAAGGCTACACCGTTTTTAAAGCGCCTGTCAGCGATGATTATCAAGGCAAATACCAATGGCTAATTGGTGATAAACATAAACTAACCTTTACCGCCACAGGTGCTAGTGATGTTGGCGGGATCAATATTTCATCGGCTTCAGAAGCGGGTCGTGTTGACCCTGATGCAATTGGCGATTTAAAGATAAAATCACAGTTTGATAGTCAAAGTTTGTCATGGCAGTATTTTGGTGATGGCGGAAAAATCATGCAATTAAGCGTCGGACACACCAGCGAAAAATCAAACGAGTCTTATGGCCAAGGACAATTCATTGCCGTAAAAGAAGAGCAGTATAATCTACGTTTTCACTATCAAATAGATTGGTTTGTTGATCATACCTTAGTGCTAGGTAGTGATATTCAAGATGAAAAAACACACTATCGATTTGACGCCATTCCCTATTACTGCACAGATCACGACCAAGATTGTCAAAGCAAAAAAGGTCAACGTATTCAAGATGAAGACAGCTTAAGCGACACCACTATTGCGGTTTATTTAAATGACATTTGGCAAATCAATGATGACTGGCAGTTAGAGTTTGGTGTTCGCGGTGAGAAAAATGATTATACCGATCAATCATTTTTACATCATCGAGCGGCACTGCATTGGCAAACATCGGACAATTTCAGTGTCAGCTTAAAACAAGGTTCTTACAGTCGCTTCCCCGATATTGAAACGGTATTAAGAAAAATTGGTAACCCCGCTTTAAAATCACCAAAAGCTCAACATTACTCTGTCGCTTTTGATTACCAAATGAATGATTTATGGCAAACGTCAATCGATGTTTACTATAAAGATTTAGGTGATTTAGCGCGTTCGCTTGATGAAGATGATGTGAATGCTCACTTACGATATAGCAATGATATGTCTGGCACCGCCAAAGGTGTAGAATGGGTTGTTGAGCGAGAGCTAAGTGACGGTTGGTATGGTTGGGCTTCCATTAGCTGGTCAGAAAGTGATCGTACATATGAGCACACCAACACAACCACTAACTACTACCTCGATACGCCTTTATTGGCTAATTTAGTCGCCA
>DAINNQ010000085.1:0-8944 GCA_036735825.1 Alteromonadaceae bacterium
TATAGATTTTTGTTTGTGTAATTAAAGAGAATTTTCATGACTGCTTTACCTGTTATTGTTGGTATGGGTGGCATTAATGCCGCTGGACGAACTTCATTTCATCAAGGGTTCCGTCGAATTGTTATCGATAAATTAAATAGTGAAGCTCGCCAAGAGACTTTTGTTGGCTTGGCGACATTAATGAATATATTAACCGTTAAAGATGGCCAGTTAGTTGATGACCATGGTGATGCGGTTGCGCCATCAGAAGTAGAAAGCCGTTTCGGTCAACAGATTTTAGATGGTACATTAATTCGTAAAATTGAAAATGAGCATTTCGATCCTGATGCGACGCCTTGGCAGCAGAAGCTGACGATGCAAGCGTCAGAAAATGCGATTACGTTTGAAACGCGTGCTCGAGATTTACCTACACCGTTACCTCGCACATGGCAAATTACTGAGCTGGATGATAAACGCGTTCGTGTCGACATAGCTGGTGAAGTGGAAGTGCTGCACGATTCAACGCGTGATAACCCAATCAAGGCGGCAGGGCAGTTTCCAACAGGTTTTAATCCTGCGGTTTTATATAACAGCCGTTATCAGCCTCGCGGATTACAAGCGACAATTTTTGGCGCAGCGGATGCTATTCATTCAACTGGATATAGCTGGGAAGAAATAGCCAGTAAAGTTAGCCCTGATCATATCGGAACCTATTCAGCGTCGGTTTTTGGACAAGTACAAGCAGAAGGCCATGGCGGCATGATGCAAAGCCGTATGCGTGGCGAGCGAGTTTCTACAAAAAACTTAGCGCTTGGCTTAAATACCATGTCGACAGACTTTATTAATGCTTATGTGACTGGCAGCGTTGGTACAACATTTACCTCAACAGGAGCATGTGCCACTTTTCTATATAATTTAAAAGCTGCGGTACAAGACATTCAAGCAGGGCGTGTAAGATTAGCCATTGTTGGTAGTAATGATTGTTCGGTGACCCCAGAAGTGATTGAAGGCTTTGGCAACATGAGCGCATTGGCAAATGAAGAAGGTTTGAAAAAACTTGATGGCATTGTTGATGGCGAAGCGAACCATAGAAAAACCAGTCGTCCGTTTGGTGACAACTGTGGTTTTACCATTGGCGAAGCGGCGCAGTTTCTGATCATTATGGATGACACGTTAGCGCTTGAGTTAGGTGCGAAAGTGTTAGGTTCTATTGCTGATGTTTATACCAATGCTGATGGCGTGAAAAAATCGATCACAGCACCTGGCCCTGGTAATTATATTACCATGGCAAAATCAGTCGCTTTAGCGAAAAGTATTATTGGTGAAGAGGCAGTACAACAACGCAGTTTCATTCTTGCTCACGGCTCAAGTACTCCGCAAAACCGCGTGACTGAGTCATTAATTTACCATCGAATTGCAGAAAGCTTTTCTATCAATAACTGGCCAGTTGCTGCTCCAAAAGCGTATTTAGGACACACGATTGGTCCTGCAAGTGGCGATCAAGTTGCTTGGGCACTTGGCGTGTTTGAATATAACATTATGCCGGGCATAACGACGATAGATAAAGTGGCTGACGACGTGTATGCAGAGCGATTAAACATTGCCACCGATCATTGGCAATGTCAGGAGATGGATGTAGCCTTTATTAATTCAAAAGGTTTTGGTGGCAACAATGCGACAGCCACTTTATTTTCACCTAAAGTCACGTTAGCTATGATGGAAAAACGCCATGGTGAAAAAGCGATGGCTGCTTATCAAGATAAATTAGTCACGGTAATGCATGCTCAAGATGTTTATCGCATTAAAGCTGATCACGCACAATTTGAGATTATTTATAAATTTGGTGTCGGTGTTCTTGATGATGAAGATATTAAGTTATCAGATACGCAAATTTCGATGTCAGGGTTAGCCAATAGCATTGATTTACCGAATAAAAATCCTTTTGCTGATATGGTGTAATTCTTAATCCTATTAGATTTGTTTTTCTCGATAAGACCATAAGCTTTCTTTTTAAGTACCAATGGTAATAGATAAAGATTAACACCCACAAAAAACGCTTATTTGCTTTTGGCTTATAAGCGTTTTTATTTGTGTATTTTTATTTGTGTAAGTTAAGGTTTATTTTCGTCAATTTGCCATTTTTCTTTGATGTTTGTAAGAGTGCCCAATTCAACGAGTTGTTGAAAGCTGTGTTGAAAATGCTCAACGAGCTGTGGATTTGAGTTCAAATTCATAGCAATAGCCAAGTCATTGTTTAGCGCATCTACTTCCATAATTTTTACCAGTTCGTCAAAATTTAATCCTAATTTCATGGCGCGATCTTTTAAGGTTAATTCTGTTTCTATAAGGAGATCTATGCGATTGCTAAAGAGCATTTGAATATTCTGATCCTCGTTTATGGAATGATAGATATTAAAAAAATTATCTGCGGCTAAGTATTGGGCAGAATTTGAATTTCTAGCAGCAGCAACCCGATAACCTTTGAGTAAAGCGGTTGCGGCAATTGGTGATGGGAATTTTGATTTTAGTCCCCAAAAAAATATGCGTTCTTTAAATAAACTCCCAATCCAATGAAATTGATGATCTCGTTCCAATGTATGAGCGATGGAAAAAATCATGGTGTTTTTATCCATTTTCGCAATTTGATATGCGCGCGCCCAAGGCAACACTTCAATATTCGCTTCGCGATTTGCTTGTTTGAATAAAGCATGGATAACGTCTGTTGAAAAACCGCCGAGTGTCCCATCTTCATTTTCAATCTGATAAGGAGGCAGATATTCAGTGACAACTTGGATCTTATTTACCATGAGCTCATTTTTTGGCAAGTTATCAGCCAATAATGGTTTCGAGGTGATCAATGTACTTAATAAGTAAATGAGTACAGATGATAATAAGTTCATTTTTTCATGTATTTTCAGAGCTAAGGTTTATCGTTAATAACTACTTTGCTGAATGTTTAGTACTGTGATTTGTGCTGTGTTTTACTCTTTGTTTGCAAGTTATGAGTAACTGCATGTGAATAAGTTTCTTTAATTTAATACTAGTACAAAAAAAGATAGCCGAAGCTATCTTTTTAATTGTCATCAATATAATAGCTAAGTGTTTAGCTCATGACATAATCTAGAATGCCTAATGCCGCTTTACGACCTTGGTCAACCGCGGTAACCACTAAGTCAGAACCGAGCACCATATCACCACCAGCAAATATATTTTCTTTTGATGTTTGTAGTGAAAATTCACTGTTCTCAACAGCGATAACGCGCCCACGTGAATCCAGTTCAACACCTGCATCTTTCATCCACTGAGGAGGGCTTGGTAAAAATCCAAAGGCAATAACTACCGCATCTGCTTCCATCACAAACTCACTGCCAGCAATTGGCTCAGGACTTCTGCGGCCATTTTCATCTGCTGCACCTAATTGTGTTTTAACAAACTTAACGCCGCAAGCATTACCGTTTTGATCAACAGCGATATCAAGAGGTTGTAAATTAAATTGAAAATCTACGCCTTCCTCTTTAGCGTTTTGTACTTCACGTGGTGAACCCGGCATGTTGGCTTCATCACGGCGATAAGCACAGGTCACTTCTGTCGCTCCTTGGCGAATCGAGGTACGCACACAGTCCATTGCTGTATCACCACCACCAAGCACGACGACTTTTTTATCAGCAAAGCTAACGTAAGGTTTAGCGTTTTCTGTGATCCCCATAAGATGCTGAGTATTGCCAATTAAGAAATCTAACGCATTGTAAACACCTGTAGCGCCTTCATTTTCAAAACCGCCAGTCATATCTGTGTAAGTTCCTAATGCGAGAAAAACAGCGTCATATTCTGCACTTAATGACTCAAAGCTGATATCAACACCAACATTGGTGTTAAGGCGAAATTCAATGCCCATGCCTTCGAAAATTTCGCGGCGCGTTTGGATCACTTCTTTTTCTAATTTAAAAGAAGGAATACCAAAGGTGAGTAACCCGCCAATTTGAGCGTGTTTGTCAAAAACAACACAGTCAACACCATGTCGAGTTAACACATCGGCACATGCTAAGCCAGCAGGACCGGCGCCAATTACGGCAACGCGTTTGCCCGTTTTCTCCACATTTGATAAGTCTGGTTTCCAACCTTGAGCAAAAGCGGTGTCAGTAATATATTTCTCAATATTACCAATAGTGACCGCGCCAAATTCGTCATTTAACGTACAGGCAGATTCACAAAGTCTGTCTTGTGGGCAAACTCGGCCACACATTTCAGGTAAGCTGTTGGTTTGATGACATAAGTCAGCAGCTTCAAAAATTTTACCTTCAGTAACTAGTTCTAACCACTGCGGAATATAATTATGAACAGGGCATTTCCATTCGCAATACGGATTACCACAATCTAAACAGCGGTCAGCTTGCCCCGCGCTTTGTACACTACTTAGTGGATTGTAGATTTCAACAAAATCTATCTTACGTTCATCGATCGGCTTTTTCGGCGGGTCGATACGTTTAACGTCGATAAATTGATAAACATTTTTACTCATACTGTTTCTTCCTCAATTCGCGTTCTGAGATCACTGTGCTTGAACGCGAAGTTCAGCAGATGAACGGCTACGATGACCTAACAAGGTTTTCACATCGATAGCTGTAGGTTTTACTAATTTAAATAATGGTGCGTATTTAGCAAAATTAGTTAATATTTCTTGGGCTCTTAGGCTGCCTGTTTCTTCAAAGTGTTGATGAATAATGCCGCGCAAATGTTCTTGGTGAATTGATAAGTCAGCAATTGCTAAGCTTTCAATTGACTCTTTATTTAAACGAACATCTAGATCACCCGCTTCATCTAAGATATAGGCAAAACCGCCGGTCATACCCGCACCGAAATTCACACCAACTTGGCCAAGTACGGTAACAATCCCACCTGTCATGTATTCACAGGTGTGATCGCCAGTACCTTCAACCACCGCATGACAACCCGAGTTACGAACAGCAAAGCGCTCACCCGCTCGGCCACAAGCATAAAGTTTTCCGCCTGTTGCACCATATAAACAGGTATTTCCCATGATCATCGTTTCATGGCTGCGATATGCCACGCCTTTAGGAGGCTTAATGGTAAGTTTACCTCCTGTCATTCCTTTACCAACGTAGTCATTTGCATCGCCAGTTAAGCACATTTCCAAACCACCAGCATTCCAAACCCCAAAACTTTGTCCTGCTGTTCCATTTAAGATGATCTTAATTGGTGAGCTTGCCATGCCTTGATCGCCATGTTGACGCGCAATTTCGCCTGATAATGCCGCGCCAACTGAACGGTCGGTGTTTTGGATAGTAAAACGATATTCACCACCCGCACTGTGAGCAACGGCTTCAGTTGCTGCCGCGAGTATTTGCTGATTTAACTTACCTTCGTCAAATGGCGTATTTTTCTCCGTTTGGAATAACGCGGTATTTTCACCAGCTACAACAGGCGCAATAATCGGTGATAAGTCGAGTTTTTGCTGTTTAGCACTGATCCCTGAAAGAGGAACTAACAAGTCTGTTCGACCGATAATAGCGGTTAAACTTTCAACGCCAAGTTGCGCTAAAATTTCGCGCACGTCATGAGCGATGAACTTAAAGTAGTTCATAACCTGATCGGGTAAGCCTTTAAAGAACTGCTCACGCAATACTTCGTCTTGAGTTGCAACACCGGTAGCACAATTATTTAAATGACAAATACGTAAGAATTTACAACCTAAAGTCACCATAGGGGCAGTACCAAAACCAAAACTTTCAGCACCTAAAATAGCCGCTTTAACTATGTCTAGACCTGTTTTTAGTCCACCATCAACTTGCAAGCGAACTTTGTGACGTAAACCATTAGAAACTAACGATTGGTGCGCTTCTGCTAAACCAAGCTCCCAAGGACAACCTGCATATTTCACTGATGTCAGTGGGCTAGCGCCAGTACCGCCGTCATAGCCAGAAATGGTAATGAAATCAGCATAAGCTTTCGCAACACCAGACGCGATAGTGCCTACACCAGGACCAGAAACTAATTTAACTGAAATTACCGCTCTTGGATTGACTTGTTTTAAGTCGAAAATAAGCTGAGCTAAATCTTCAATTGAATAAATGTCATGGTGCGGAGGTGGTGAAATTAAGGTAACACCAGGCACTGAAAAACGTAATTTTGCAATTAATGGCGTAACTTTATCACCCGGTAATTGACCACCTTCACCTGGTTTTGCCCCTTGCGCTACTTTAATTTGTAACACATCAGCATTGACCAAATAATGTGGTGTAACACCGAAACGACCTGATGCTATTTGTTTAATGCGTGAGTTTTTCACTGTGCCAAAGCGGCGTTCATCTTCACCACCTTCACCGGAATTTGAAAAACCCCCTAAACGGTTCATCGCAATAGCTAACGCTTCATGCGCTTCAGGGCTAAGTGCACCGATAGACATAGCCGCGCTGTCGAAACGTTTATACATTTCTGTTTCGGCTTCAACTTTATCGATACTGATCGCTTGTGTGTCATCTTTGAGCGCTAATAAATCACGTAATGATGAAACAGGGCGTTGGTTAACTTCAGCGGCAAACTTTTTATAATCAGCGTAATCACCACTGCGAACAGCGGCTTGTAAATAGGTAACTACGTTCGGGTTATAAGCATGGTATTCACCACCGTGAACATACTTTAAAAGTCCGCCGTGATTAACTTTTTGATGGGCTAAAAAGGCTTTGCGAGCAAGATTAATATTGTCTTGTTCAATATCGGCAAAATCAGCACCTTGAATGCGACTTGGTAAATCAGGGAAACAAAGCTGCATGATGTTCTCGTTTAATCCGATCACCTCGAATAAACCAGCACAACGATAACTAGCAATTGTTGAAATGCCCATTTTAGATAAAATCTTCAATAAGCCTTTATTGATACCATTGCGATAGTTCACCACCGCTTCACGCGCAGTAAGATCAATTTGCCCTTGTTCAACAAGCTGCTCAACGGTTTCAAGCGCTAGATAAGGATAAATCGCTGTTGCGCCTAAGCCTAATAACACGGCAAATTGGTGAGAATCACGTACAGATGCTGTTTCAACAATAATATTAGAATCACAACGTAGTTGCTCATCAACTAAGCGTTTTTGCACAGCACCAACAGCCATAGCCGCAGGAATTGGCAATAACCCTTTTTTAATTTGTCGATCAGATAACACTAAAATAACGGTGTTTTGATTACGAATAAGCTCAACAGCTTCATCACATAAGCGGCGTATAGCTTGTTCCAATCCTTCTTCAGGATCATAGTTTAACGTTAAGGTGTCGCTACGATAATGTTTAGGATCTAACTCTCGTAATTGTTTTAAACCGGTATACATCAACACAGGTGTTTCAAATAAAATGCGATCAGCATGGCCCGTTGTTTCGTTAAAAACATTATGCTCACGGCCAACACATGTACCTAATGACATGACATAACGTTCACGTAATGGGTCAATTGGCGGGTTAGTGACTTGGGCAAATTGTTGACGGAAATAATCATACAAAGTACGAGGTTGGCTTGAAAGAACAGCCATAGGCGTGTCATCACCCATAGAACCTGTCGCTTCTTGACCATTTTCAGCTAACGTTTTTACCACTTGCTGAATTTCTTCATAACTGTAGTTAAACAACTTGTGGTATTGCGACATTTCAAGGTCGCTAAACACTCGTTTACCAATCTGGTCTGCTGGTAATTCGCTAAAAGGTATTAGGCGACGAATGTTTTTGTTTAACCATTCACGGTAAGGATGACGAACTTTTAGATCGTTGTCGATATCGGTTGAATGGAAAACCTTACCTGTATATGTATCAATAGCTAACATTTCACCAGGACCAACACGTCCTTTTTCAACGACTTCATCTTCACCATAATCCCAAATACCTACTTCAGAGGCTAAGGTGATAAATCCATTGCGAGTAATAACATATCGAGCTGGACGAAGACCATTACGGTCTAAGTTACATGCGACATGACGACCATTGGTCATAACGACACCTGCTGGGCCGTCCCATGGTTCCATGTGCATAGAGTTAAACTCATAAAATGCTTTTAAATCGTCATCCATTAAAGGACTGTTTTGCCATGCTGGCGGCATTAATAAACGCATAGCGCGGTATAAATCCATCCCACCAGCTAAAAATAACTCCAACATATTATCTAATGATGAAGAGTCAGAACCACTTTCATTAACAAATGGGGCCGCGTCACGTAAATCGGGTAATAACGGAGATTGGAAACGATATGTTCTTGCGCGTGACCATTGACGATTGCCTTTAATGGTATTGATTTCACCATTGTGCGCTAAATAACGAAATGGTTGTGCCAAATGCCATTGCGGTGATGTATTGGTTGAGAAGCGCTGATGGAAAACACAGATGGCGGTTTGCATACGAATATCAGCTAAATCCAAATAAAAATTTGGTAAATCTACTGGCATCATTAAGCCTTTGTAGATTGTGACTAAACAAGAAAGACTAGCAATATAAAAACGCTCATCATCAATACGCTTTTCTGCGCGACGGCGCGCCATATATAAACGACGTTCTAAATCTTTGTTTCTCCAACCTGGAGGAGCATCAACAAAAATTTGCTCAATACTCGGTACATTACTTAGGGCAATATCACCTAAAATAGAGTTGTTTGTTGGTACCACACGCCAGCCGACGAGTGTTAGCATTTCTTTTGATAATTCGTCTTCTAAGATTTTTTTAGTTTTTGCCGCAATAATTGGATCTGGGTTTAAGAAGATCATACCAACAGCGTATTTTCTTCCAAGCTGCCAGTTATTTTCTTGTGCGATTGAGCGAAAGAATGTGTCTGGTTTTTGCATTAATAAACCACAACCGTCACCTGTTTTTCCATCGGCGTTAATACCACCACGATGTTGCATACGATCAAGTGCCGAAATTGCAGTTTTAACTAGCTTATGACTGGTTTCACCATGTTGATGGGCAATTAAACC
>DAINNQ010000086.1:0-8849 GCA_036735825.1 Alteromonadaceae bacterium
ACATACTGGCGCGCAATATAATTGAATTAGAGTATTTATTCAACAAAAATAGTGTATTTACTCAACATTTTCTTAAATTTTCATCATTGATGAAAATAAAAAGAGGCATATTCATGCCTCTTGATGACAAGTTATTGCCAGCTGATTGGCAACACTTTTCCGTCTATTAAAAACTCAATTGTTAGCTATAAAATTTCTCAGCTTTATCAGCCATTTCAATCAATTTCTGACAAGGCTCATAACGCTCTCCTACACTATTTTTCCACTGGTTCATTTTAGCAACAATGTGCTGAGCACCTACACTATCAATATACCTAAAAGGACCACCTAAAAACGGAGGGAAACCAATACCAAAAATAGCGCCGATATCACCATCACGAGCATTGCGTATGATCCCTTCATCTAAGCATCTCACGGCTTCGTTTAGCATCATATAAGTACAACGTAAGCTAATATCTTCTGCAGATAAAGTTTCATTACGCGAAATGTTAAGCAGTTGATATATTTCATCATCCACTTCTTTCTTTTTAGTATTGTAACGATAGAAGCCTTTTTTCACTTTTTTACCTAAACGACCATCGCTAATAAGCTTGTCAAAAGCAGCTGGCGGAGCAAAACGTTCTCCTAATTCGGCTTCAAGAATAGGTCCAATCTTCGCTCCAATATCAATACCTACTTCATCAAGCAATTGCATGGGGCCTACTGGAAATCCAAACTTAACAAGTGCTTTATCGAGTTTATCAACTGGCTCACCAGCAAGTAATAAAATAGCGGCTTCATTCATATAAGGCGCGAGAATACGATTAACATAAAAACCCGCTTTGTCTTTCACAACAATAGGCGTTTTACCTTGTTTTTTCGCTAACGCAACAGTAGTAGATATGGTTTTATCCGATGTTTTGCTATGAGCGATAATTTCAGCAAGTGGCATTTTATCCACGGGGGAAAAATAATGTAAACCGATAACATTTTCCGGTCGAAATGCTTTTTCCGCTATTTGGCCAATAGGTAAGCTTGAGGTGTTACTGGCAAATATTGTTGTTTCTTTACAATGGCTTTCAATATCTGCAACCATATTTTGTTTTAAGGTTAAATCTTCAAAAACCGCTTCAATAACAACATCAACATCACCAAAGCCCGAGTAATCAATCGTTCCTGTGATCATAGCCATTTGCTTTTGCATTTCGCTTTTTTTCATGAAGCGACGCTTAACTTTGTTATTCAATAAGTCAAAGCTATATTTCAAAGCATGATGGATCCCTTGATGAGCAATATCTTTTATCCGTACAGGCAAATTAGCTTTAGTCGCCGTGACAAAGGCAATACCACCGCCCATCAAGCCACCACCTAAAACGCCGACACTGCTAACCTTCGATGCTTCAACACCTTCAATACCCTGCTCTTTTTTCATATCCGTCGTAGCAAAGAATATTTGTCGCAATTCAGCAGAAACAGGTGACATCACTAAATGACCAAAATGATCCGCTTCTATTTGATAGCCTTTTGCTGGCGATTGCTCTACACCAGTTTTAACACATTCGATAATTTTTAACGGTGAAGGGTAATGCCCTTTGGTTTTTGTTAACACTGTTTTTATCGCTTGACCAAACAATACTTTACGACCAAGTAAAGTACGCTCTAATAGTTTTCCAAGTAGATTAAGTTTTACTGGCTTATAGCGTGTTTTTCCGCCAGTGACATTGCCAGATAAAATGAGCTTTTCAGCAACCTCAATCAAAACACTATTTGGCACAACATCGTTCACTAAACCGGCTTTAAGCGCTTGTTTAGCTCTGAGCTGTTTCCCTGTAAGCATCATGTCTAGTGCTTTTTGAATACCCACCAACTTGGGTAATCTTTGCGTGCCTCCACTACCTGGCAATAAACCGAGTTGCACTTCTGGTAAACCTAACGCTGTTTTAGGGCTATCGCTACACACACGTGCATGACAAGCTAAAGCCAACTCTAAACCACCACCTAAACAAGCTCCATCAATTGCCGCAACAACTGGAATAGGTAAACTTTCAAGCTGGTCAAATATCATTTGCCCTTGGCGTGATAAAGCTGTCGCTTCCTCAGACGTTTTACAGTTCGCTAACATGTTAATATCAGCACCTGCGACAAAAGAGCCTTTTTTACCACTGAGTAAAACAATACCACGCAGCGAATTATCCGCTTTTATTTCCTGTAATACATCAGCAATTTCTTCTGCAAATTCCGCTTTCAGGGTGTTCATGGTCTCACCCGCAACATCCATCACCAAATGAGCAATGCCATTTTCTTGGCGAGTAAGTGTAAATGTTTTTGCTGCCTTGTTAGCCATTAGTCTGTCTCCACGATCATAGCTGCACCTAAACCACCTGCCGCACACGCAGTAGTCAAGCCAATACCGCCACCACGGCGTTTTAATTCATTTAATGTTTGTACAATCAAACGCGTTCCTGTTGCCGCAAAAGGATGCCCATAAGCAAGAGAGCCGCCCATGACGTTAAATTTGTCCATATCTATTTCGCCAATCGCTTTACTTCGTCCTAAATTTTCTTTAGCAAATTTTGCACTACCAAACATTTTCATATTAGCCAAAGCTTGCGCGGCAAATGCTTCATGCATTTCGATAAGATCTAAATCTTTTAATTCCAAACCTGCTCTTTTTAACGCTATCGGTGTGGCATAACTTGGTCCCATCAACATATCTTCCCAAACATCAATAGCTGCAAAACCATAACTGCGTACATAGCCAAGGGGTTGATAACCCAACTCTTTTGCTCTTCCTTCACGCATCATTAGAACCGCAGATGCGCCATCCGTTAATGCGGTACTATTAGCCGCGGTAACTGTACCGTGCTTTTTATCAAACACAGGACGTAATTTCGCGTAGCTTGCCAACTCTGAGTTATCTCGAAAACAATTATCTTTGTCGATAAAGGCTTTATACGGTTCAACATGCGCAGCCATCACTTCGCCAGCCAGTTTGCCTTCTGCCCACGACTTAGTCGCTAAAGTATGTGAGCGATGTGCTAATTCATCTTGAGCTTGACGCGTAATGCCATGAGTTTTCGCCATTTGTTCAGCCGTTTGTCCCATAGAAAGCCCAGTTGAATATTCAGCAACCGCTGGTGGCACAGGCAAAATATCTTTAAAACGTAAGGTTTTTAGTAAAGAGAGTTTCTGTCCTAACGTTTTTGTTTTACTTAAATCTAAAAGTGTTCGCGCGAATTTTTTAGAGACACCAATAGGCGCAACAGATGAAGAATCAGCTCCACCAGCAATACCTACATCAATCAAACCTGCCATGATAGATTCAGTGATGTTTACCGTTGATTGAAAACTGGTCGCACATGCGCGAGACACACTGTATGCATCCGTGTGCACGTTCATGCCCGTGCCAAGCACAATTTCTCTGGCAATATTTGGCGCTTCAGGCATTTGTACCACTTGACCAAACACCAGTTGCTCAATAATAGCAGGGTCAACATCATGCTTTTTGATCAGTTCATTGACAACCAATTTACCCAAATCAACAGCGGGAACCCCATGAAATGCGGTTGCTTGTTTAGCAAAGGGTGTCCGAAGGCCAGCTACAATGGCAATTCGCTCTCCTTTTGCTGTTTGTAATTTAATCGTCATTATTATTCCTCATCAACATGATTTTATATATTTACATTATTAACACCAAGAGGTCAGACCTCTTGAGTTTTCTTCATTCTAACGTGTTAAATAGATAATTCAACTTAATCGCGCAGATCAAAAGCAATCTTTATGTTATTTCTGTCAAACTGCGTGAGCTATTCACATAAAATTACATAATAATTTTCGACATTTTTGTCATTACACTTGTATTTAAAATGATGAACCATATATAAATATGACGGTCGAACAGTACAAATTACATTTTATTAACAATAAGAATGAATCCACTATGGCAATTGAGTATTTTTCTTCGCTAAAAGAGCATTTATCAGAACAAATCATCGGACAAACCGCATTAGTTGAAAACTTATTGATAGCGTTACTCGCTAATGGTCACTTAATTGTAGAAGGTCCTCCTGGTTTAGCAAAAACCCGAGCGGTTAATTCCCTTGCACAAGGGATTGAAGCTGACTTTCATAGAATTCAATTTACACCAGATTTACTGCCCGCCGATTTAACTGGAACTGATATATATCGTCCTGAAGATGGTAGTTTTGTTTTTCAAGCAGGTCCATTATTTAGAAATTTAGTGTTAGCGGATGAAATAAACCGCGCGCCAGCTAAAGTGCAATCAGCATTATTAGAAGCAATGGCTGAAGGTCAAATTACCGTTGGTAGAAACACTTACCCATTGCCCGATTTATTTTTGGTTATGGCAACACAAAACCCTATCGAACAAGAAGGGACTTACCCATTACCAGAAGCGCAACTTGATCGCTTTTTAATGCATGTTGAAATTGACTACCCTGATGCAGAAAGCGAATTAGCTATTCTAAAGCTCAATCGCGGTGAAGCAATAAAGCAAGAAAAGAAAAAAGTCAGTGAAATTTCACAAGCTGATATTTTCGCAGCACGCGAGCAAGTGATGAAAATTCACATGGCGCCAGCGATTGAAAAATACATCGTCGATTTAATTATCGCGACCCGTCAACCAGAAAAATATGACGACAAATTAAAACAATGGCTCGCTTATGGCGCAAGTCCTCGTGCCACCATCGCTTTAGACCGGTGTGCAAGAGCAAGAGCATGGTTACACGGTCGTGACTTTGTTGGCCCTGACGACGTACAAGCTGTGTTTCATAATGTGCTACGCCATCGTATTTTATTAACTTATCAAGCAGAAGCTGAAGGGATCAGTGCGAATCAATTACTTGATCATTTACTAACGCTTGTTGCTGTATCGTAAATTTATCTGCTATGTGGTTAAAGCAAACTAAAAAAACTGCTGCAAACAATGCCGCTGATATATTGGCTAACATTATGTCTAGTGGTATTAATTTGTCGATCAATGAACTGATCCAATATCAGAATAAATCGTCATTAATTAACTTAACAGCAGCAAAAAATTTACGTGGACAAATGAGTGGTAATTACCTTGCTCGCTCAAAAGGCCGTGGTATGGAGTTTGATGAAGTACGACATTATCAAAACGGTGATGATATTCGTGCCATTGACTGGCGAGTGACTGCGCGTACAGGTGAAACTCATACCAAACTTTTTAGAGAAGAAATTGAACGCCCTGTGCTGATCGCAACAGATTTAAGCACAAACATGCTCTTTGGCAGTAAATTGTTATTCAAATCTGTGCAAGCGGCGCATCTTGCTGCGTTAGTTGCTTGGCATGCAAAAGGTCGTGGCGACAGAATTGGTGGTGTTGTTTTTAATCAATATCAACATACAGAATTAAAACCACGAAGCCGACAACAAGGTGTTTTGCATTATTTACATGCGTTAACTACCTGCCATGAAAACAGTGAATCACATCTTCATGACATCAATGATGCCAATGAAAATTACGCAGCATTTGAGCAAAACTGTATGAGAGTGAGACAAATTTCTCGCCCTGGCAGTTTGGTGTATATGATCACAGACGGACATCACATTAATCAAGAAGCCATTCGTCATTTAGCGCAAGTGTCTCGTCATTGTGAATTGGTCGTTTGTTTGATTTCCGATCCGTTAGAGCACGATTTACCTGTTTCAAATGTAAAAATGAACGTGAGCGTCACGGATGGAAAAAACAAGCAACAACTAACATTAGGCGATCAAAAGTCAGCTCAGCAATATCATCAACAAGCACAAGCATTTATTGATGAAAAAGAAACCTTATTTGAAAAAGCTGGCGCACGCCTATTACATTTTAGTGCGGGCGAATCATTAGAAGAACAATTAAAGAACGGAGTAGCATCATGGATCCGTTAGCCCAATTAAAAGACATTCACTTACCTGAACCTATTCATAACTACCCATTAGCTTATGGCTGGTGGGTTATGTTGCTATTAATCATGGTAATAAGCATTTGGCTTATTCGAAAATTTCTTGCCCATAAAAAATTAACAAAAGCCAAAAAACACGCTATTAAGCAGTTAACAAACCTTGATCTAAGTAGTGATGAAATGATCACTTTGCTTAAATGGTCTGCATTGCAATACTTTCCGCGTCAACAAGTTGCCAATTTACACGGAGAGGCCCTACAAGCATTTTTTGCACAGTGTTTACCAATAAAACAGCGTGATGAATTTACTACGCTAATAGCACCTTCTTTGGCAAATCAATATCAAGCACAGCCAAACCTTGATGAGCTGCCAGCACTGAAAAAAGCAGCAATTCTGTGGTTAACATCAGCACTGCCCCCTAAAGAAAACTCGGCAACTGAGCCAGAAATGTCGACAACGTTTGATTCAACAGCTGGAGGCAAAGCATGATCGAATTTGCTTTACCTTGGGTGTTGGCCGCTTTGCCCTTACCACTTATTGTTTACTGGTTGCCTGCAAAAGCAAATGCTGAAGTTGCATCACTGAAAATGCCAACGCTCATTCAAGGAGTACAAAGTCACGATAAAGGCAATTCTCGACGAAAAACACCGTTATCATTACTGATAACGCTTTGGCTATTGCTCGTTGTTTCAGCCAGCCAACCTCAATGGTTAGGCGAAGCCGTTAATATTCCTACAGAAGGTAGAGAATTAATGGTTGCGGTTGATTTATCAGGCAGTATGCAAGTAGAAGATATGTCGTTAGGCGGGCGAACAGTGAACCGTTTAGATATGTTAAAAGTGCTTTTAGGTGAATTTATTGAGCGCCGAGTGGGCGATCGACTTGGTTTGATCTTATTTGGTGACGACGCATACATGCAAACGCCCATGACCTTCGATCGTAAGACAGTACAACAAATGTTAGATGAAACTGTTTTAGGCTTAGTAGGCAAACAAACCGCGATTGGCGATGCTATTGCGCTAGCGGTAAAGCGCTTTGACGAGAAGAAAGAATCAAACCGAGTTTTACTGCTATTAACCGACGGACAAAATACCGCTGGCAAAATAACCCCCGATCAAGCGTTAGAATTAGCTGTCGCTAAAAAAATAACCATTTATTCTATCGGTATTGGCGCCGATGTGATGATCCAACAATCGCTTTTTGGCAAACGTCGCGTTAACCCGTCCAGTGAACTTGATGAAGAATCGTTAAAACGCATTGCCGAGCAAACAGGAGGCCAATATTTTCGAGCGCGTAGTAGTGAAGATATGAACCAAATTTACCAATTACTCGACCAATTAGAACCAGTCGAACAAGAGCAACAACAAATGCGACCGTTAACCGCTTTGTTTTATTATCCGTTAGCGCTTGCTCTAATTATTACTTTTATTTATTTACTTTGGTTAAATTTCTCACACTCATTCGTTTCATCATTTAATCAAGCGCAAAGCAAAAATTATCAAGCGGTAGGTGGTAAGCGTGACTGATTTTCATTTTATTCGCCCGTTTTGGCTATTCGCTATTGTCGGGTTAGTTTTTGCGATTTATTTACTCAAAAAACATCGTGTCAGCCAATCAGGTTGGCAGCAATTGATCCCGCAACATCTTGCGAAAGTATTGATTGACGGCAAAAATCAAGGCAAGCCGTTGTCTTTGACCTTACCGTTTATCATTGGGCTTTTGGCCATTATTGCTTTAGCAGGGCCAACATGGAAAAAACTGCCACAGCCGGTTTATCAATTAGCACGCGGGTCAGTGATGATCATGGATATGTCGTACTCTATGTATTCAACCGACTTATCGCCCAATCGTTTAACCAGAGCGCGTTATAAAGCGATTGATTTACTCGACAAACTCAACGAAGGCGAAATTGGCTTAATTGCTTACGCAGGTGATGCGTTTACCATTAGTCCGCTGACAGAAGATATCAATAATATCAAGTTATTACTTCCCTCATTAAGCCCAGATTTAATGCCAGAGCTTGGCAGCAATCCGTTAGCTGCGTTAAAACTCGCATCTGATGTGTTACGCAATGCTGGTCATATTGAAGGTGATGTCTATTGGTTTACTGATGGAGTGGATAATGAAGATATTCAAGACATCACAAACTGGTCAAGAAACAATAACTATCGTTTGAATATCATGGGTGTTGGCACCCTTGCTGGTGCGCCAATAAAGTTAACTAATGGCGAGCTCATGAAAGATAACAGTGGCGCGATTATTATTCCTAAACTCCCTGAGAAAACGTTGGACGGTATTGCCAATCGAGGAAATGGCTATTACGCCCGACTTGCCAACAATAACAAAGATATAGAATATTTGGTCAGCCAACCACTGATGCAAGAAGAAGATAAAAAATCAGAAAGTGCGCAAACAGGCGACCAATGGCAAGAGTTTGGTCCTTATTTGTTACTCATTGTTTTACCTTTAGTGTTAGGTTATTTTCGCCGTGGCAGTTTGTTAGCTGTGCTGCCTGTGATGTTTTTATTAACTCCGAGCAAACAAGCGCATGCTGATTTTTGGACAGACCTTTGGAAAACCAAAGATCAACAAGGCCAACAACATTATAATAATAAAGAATTCGCTCAAGCAGCCGAGCAATTTAATGATCCGCTTTGGCAAGGTAGCGCTCATTACCAAGCAGGAAATTATCAAGAAGCGTTATCTGCTTTTCAACAAGGCAGCGATGCCGAGTCGCTTTATAACCAAGGTAACGCCTTAGCAAAATTACAGCAATTAGATGAAGCAATTAAGGCTTATGAAGACGCACTTGCTTTACAACCCGACCATCAAGATGCAAAAGCCAATAAAGCCTTATTAGAACAATTAAAACAGCAGCAAGAACAACAGCAAAACTCGGATCAAAACTCAGACCAAGACAAGTCAGACGAACAACAGTCAGAT